>NZ_CBDTNW010000068.1:0-5265 GCF_965361815.1 Rubneribacter sp. | reverse complement strand
AGCGCCACCAGAAACGAGCCCACGAGCACGGCGGGAGCGGCCTTCGGCGCACAGCGCAGCGCCTTATGCAGGGCGCTGCGGCCCATGGACTCCTTGGGCCCCTCGGGTTCCGCCGGGCCGCTGCCGGCCGCCCCGGAAGCTTCGGTTCCGGGCAACGCCCCTGTCCCCGGCGTGCGCGAAAGCGCGCCCCGCGCGCACGCCGCCAGCACGGCTGCGAGCGCCGCGGCCGAACAGACGCCCAGAACCGCCAGGCACGGCCCCGTTCCCGCCGCAGCCGCCACGGCGAAGGCGAGGGCCGGTCCCGCCGCAAGCGCCACCGAGGAAAGCGTGCGGTACCACCCCAAACACGCCCCCGCGCGTCCCGTTGGGGCAAGGCGCATGACCGCCGCAGTGGCGCTGGGGAAGAAGGCCGCCAGGCCCGCAGCCTGCGCGATTCGCAAGCCGAGCACCTGCCACGGGCTTTCGCACACCGCAAGCAGGGGGATAGCGACCGCGAACGCCAAAGCCCCCGCCGCCATGACCGGCCCCTCGCCCACCCGATCGGCCAAAGGGCCGAACCAAAAGCGCATCAGGATGGCCGCCAGCACGTAGGCCGTCCCCTGCGCGCCCGCGAAGACGGCGTCACCGCCAAGGTCCAGCACGAGCACCGGCGCCACGGACACGGCCGCGTTGTTGCAGGCGTACATCAGAAAGCCCGCGAAGAACACCGCCCCCATGCCGAAGCGCCCTGCGGGCCGGCGCGCGGCCCGGGGTCGCTCCGTAGGCTGGCAGGCGCCCTGAGGCTGCTCCGCAGGCTTCCTCGCAGGCTGGCGGGCGGCCCGAGGCTGCTCGGCAGGCTGACGCGCGGCGGCCCGGGATCGTCCCGCAGACCGCCTTGCCAGCCGCCCCGCAAGCCGTCCTACGAACCGGCGGCCTCCCCTCCCGCTCACGGCCTCACAGCCCGTCGACGTAGCGGCTCAAGCCCTCGACGTCCGCCACCGCGATGGGGCGGGTCCGCGCCGACACCAGCCCCAGCCCCCGCAGGTGGGCGAGCGCGTTGCTCACCGTGTTGCGATGCGCGCCCACCATCTCCGCCAGCTCGTCGATGGAGTACGGGATCTCCGCGTTGCCCCCCAATGCCATGGAACGCAGCAGCCCCGCCAAGCGATGCAGGCCCGTCTCGAAGGACAGGCTCGCTATCTCGTCGGTCTGAGAGCTCATGATGGAGAACAGGTACTCCAGATAGGCCAGGTAGCACTCGGTGTGAACGTCGCAGTAGGCCAGCAGGTCCGAGAACCGTATTTCAAGCAGCTCTGTGTCGGCCACGGCGACGGCGGTCGATTTGGTCAGGCCGTCGCGCTTGAACCCCTGAAAGCCGAACTGGGTGCCGTCCGTATGGTAGAACAGCGTCTTCACCCCGCCGTCAGGAGAGGTGAGATGCAGCCTGACCAGGCCGGACACCATATGGTAGGTGAACGGGTGGCGCTCCTGCTCCCTGAACACGCACGACCCCTTCTCAAACCTTCTCCGCGAGAAGCGAAGCTCGCCTTGCGCAAGCAGCCGATCGGTCGAGAACACGACCGGATACCGTTTCTTGTCTATGAACTGCGGTGTCATGAAACCGCCTCCATCCCCCGCGATCCTCGCTCCCACACGCGCTTGCGCGCCTCGCGCGCGATGCGCGCCGCCCGCCTCCACCATGCGCGTCGCCCGCCTCCGGCGCACGTTCCGCCTGCCCCGCCCTCGCCCGGCGGGTCTTGGGGCGCGACGGGGCCGGACCGCCTCCCTTCGGACAGCCCGGCCCTGCGCACAGTCTAACAGTAGTACACCGAAGGCTCGGTGCCCTCCTCGGGCAAAAGAACCTCCCCGCCCCGCTCGGAAACGAGCGCGGCCAGCTCGTCAGACGGGTCGCCCACCAGCCCGTACACGCGGGCCTCGGCCGGGCAGCTGGCCACGCACAAGGGTTCCTCGCCACGCTCGATGCGCGGGCGGCACAGATCGCACTTGCGCACGATGCCGCGCTCCTCATCCAGCACGGGCGCGCCGTACGGGCACGCCTGCACGCACGTGCCGCAGCCGATGCACACGTTCGGGTCGGATTCCACGATGCCGTCCTCGTCGCGCTTGGCCATAGCCCCCGTCGGGCAGTTCGCCACGCACAGCGGGTTCGCGCAGTGGTTGCACAGGTGGGGCCGGAACGTGACGCTCACGTTGGGATAGGTGCCCTGCACGTGGTAGTTCTCCTCCGAGCCGACCGTCTCCAAGCGCCCAAGGTACACGCCGTCGGGGCACTCGTGCAGGATCTTGCACCCGACCACGCACGTCTGGCACCCCACGCACCGGCCCGTGTAAATGAGCATGCCGTACTGTTTCTCAGCCATGATTCCCCCTTCAAGCCTTCTCAACTTCAATCATGATGTCGTTGAAGGCGCTGTTCGTCTGCGAATAGTGCTCCTCGGCCGGGCTCAACGTGAGATGGCTTAAGAACTGGTGGCTTCCGCTTGCCGTGCGCTCGGGCGTCCAGCCGGCGGGAGCGGCCGTCACGCCGGGCATGATGCCCTCGGTCACAAACGCGCGCATGCTCGCCTCGCCGCGGTCGTTGAACAGGCGCACCATGTCCCCGTTTTGTATGCCGCGAGGCTCGGCGTCTGCGGGGTTGATCTGCAGCATCGGTTCCGCCTGGACGGCATCGAGCGACGCGATGTTGAAATGCTGCGTGTGAACGTTCAGGCGGTCGTGGTACGTCAGGTGCATGAGCGGGTACTTCGCGGCCAGCTCCGGGTTGGACGCCTCCAGCGCCGGCGTGTGGACGGGAACCTCCTCGCCGAACTCCACCATGTCCTCGGTGTAGAACTCGAACCGGCCCGTGGGCGTGGAGTACTGATGGTCCTCGAACACGATGAGCGGCTCGTCGTAGATGCCCGTGGGCATGCCCCACATGCCCTCTTTGACGGCCTCGTCGAAGTCAAAGCCCTCGAACGCCGAGCTTTCCGGGTTCGGGAAGCTGCGCACCCATTCCTCGGGGGTTTTGCTCCACAGATGGCCCAGGCCCACGCGCTCGGCGAGCATGGTCATCATCTCGCAGTCCGACTTGCTCTCGCCCAAAGGCTCGATGGCGGGCTTGACCAGAAACACCCAGGGCGCGCGGTCGTAGAGGTCCCAGTACTCCCACAGCGACGTTGCGGGCAGGACGTAGTCGGCGTACTTCGCCGTCCAGGTCCACCAGGGATCGGCCACCACGATGGTGGATATGTTGGGAAACACCTCGTTGATGATGCGATGCGCGTCCGGGCTTTGGTTGAGGAAGTTCGACACGCTGAACCACATGAAGTCGATGGGCACCGGGTCGTGATCGACGGCGCACTGGTAGACGAGCGAGCTTTTCACCATGGTGGACTTGTTGTCGCCGGTGTCCACCCATTCGTCGTAGCTGAACTCCGGGGCCGTCTCGCCGGGCACGGGCTTGTTCGCCTTCGTGCCGCCCGCATGCGACGCGCCGCCTCCGCGCACGCCCACGTACCCGGCCACCGCAGCCAGCGTGGCCACCGTGCGGAACGACTGGTACGAGTTGAACGTGCGCTGCATCCCCTGCCCCATCCGGATGCCGGCGGGCTGGGCGTCGATGTATTCGCGAGCGAACGCCTCTATCACGTCGATGGGCACGCCCGTAAGCTCGCTCGTGCGCTCGAGCGTGTACTCCGCCGCGCGTTCCCGCAGGTGGACGAACGCGGGTTTGCAGGCCACTCCGTCAACCTGGAAGGAGCCTTCGATGGGGGCGTCCACCCCTTCCGTGTCGCTGGGGACCGCCTTGTTCTGCGCGGGGTCCCACACCAGGTAGGCGTCGTTCTCGCCGCGCAGGTACTTCCCGTCGTCATCGCGCACGAGAAGCGAGCCGCAGCTGTGCTTGGAGAGGAACTCCTTGTCGTGGCGGTCGTTTTGGATGATCCAGTTCATCACGCCCAAGGCCAGCGCCGAGTCGCCGCCGGGCTTGATAGGTATCCACTGGTCGGCGATGGTGGCCGTGGAGCTGAATCGTGGGTCGATGTAGACGATCTTGGCGCCGCGCTCGCGGGCGCGCACGATGTAGCGCAGCTCGCTTGTGTGCGTGTCGGCCAGGTTGCGACCCCAGATGACGATCATGTTGGAGTTCTGCTCGTAGTCGCGCGTGTCGTGGGCGCCGCGGATGACGCCGTAGACCATCTGCATGCCCATGGACGCCCCGTGGTCGCCCATGATGCCCTCGATGTCGTACACCGTGCCCCCGTAGCAGCCGGCGAACCGCGTGGCCGACTGCATGGCCAGCTTCGACTGGTTGCCGGTGAACGCGTAGAACGAGCAGGCCGCAGAGCCGTGCTTCTCCTTCGACTCCTCCATGCGCTCGGCGATCTCGTCCATGGCCTGGTCCCAGCTGATGCGCTCGAACTCGCCCGAGCCGCGCTCGCCAATGCGCTTCATGGGGTACATGACGCGCTGGCTTTCGTCCTGCACCCGCTCGATGTAGGACATGGAGCGCAGGCAGGCGTTGGCGTAGTCGGGTCGGCCGGGCATCTCGCCGGGTTCCACCGCCACCAGCTTGCCGTCGCGCACATGCCCCTTCAGCAGGCAGCGCGACGTGCAGTTGTAGCTGCAGCAGGCGTAGGAGTAGGTGGTTTCGCCCTGGGTTTGGCTTGCATCTTGCGAACCGTCTGTAGATGCGTCGTCCTCGCGACCCTGCGGCGCGCACCCCGCCAAGCCGGCGCCGAGCGCCGAGACGACGGTGATCCAGCCCACTCCTTTGATGAACGTGCGGCGCGTGAGCTTGCCGTCGCGCACGAACTCTATGGGGCCGCGCGTTGCGTTCCCTTCCATGGTTCCCCCGTTTCTCTCGTCCAACGTCGCGCCGTCGCGCGATGGGGGCATGGTACGGGTTGGGCGGGAGCCGATTCCACACAGAATTGGGTGGCGCGAGGTGCCGCGAGGACGCGGACGGGCGGAGGGAGGGCCCGCAGGCGGAGGGCGGGGGGCGGGGGCGGCGGACCTCTTCCCAGCTCCCGGGCCTTTCCCCGGATCCTCCTCAGCTCCCCGCCCGAGGCCGAGCCGAGTCCGGACTGGACCGGGCTGGGCGCCGGGATAGGGGTCGGGCCGAGGGGCCGAGCGACTCGCGCGGACGCGGCCTTCCCGTTTGCAAGGGGGTTCGGGGAGGGAGGGCCGCGCCCGCGCGGGGCGCTCGGAGGTGTCCGGGCCTGCCGGGAGGCGAGACGTCCGGGCCTGCAGGAGGAGCAGGCCGGCGGGGGGGGCGCCCACCGC
>NZ_CBDTNW010000067.1:0-27815 GCF_965361815.1 Rubneribacter sp. | reverse complement strand
CGGGTGCGCGAGCGCGCATGTTTGCTATACTCGCAAGGAGAGGGGAGCCCATGCGGAAGAACCATGCGACAACCGAAGCGCGCGCAGACGCGGCCTGTCCTTGCGCCCTCGCGCTGGAACGCGAAAGCTTCGTGCTGGCGGCGATCGGCCTGGCGCTGTGCATATCGGCGCCAGAGGCCTCCCGTTACAGCGCGCTGTGGCACGTCAGCGACGAAAGCTCCCTCCTCGGCTCCGGGCTGAGGGTGGCCTACCTGCTGGCGCTCTTTCTCATCGTGCGCTTCGCGGCTGCGCGCGGGCACGCGCCCCTCCAACGGAACCGACCGCTCCTGGGCGCGCTCGCCTCCCTGCAAACCGTCGGGTTCGCGCTGCTCATAGCCTCTTCGGCAGGCTGGGACCTGCCCCCGCTCGCCGCTTTGGCGCGCTCGGCCCTGCTCGATTCGTCGCTTTTCCTGTTCGCCGCGTTCGCCAGCTTCTACGCCAGGGCCAATGCGGAAACCGCCATCTCCTCGTTCGTCGTGAGCGTCATCGTTGCGGGCACCGTCCAAATCTGCCTGGCGTTTCTGCCGTTTCCCGCAGCGGCGGGCCTCGTCGTGCTGTTCGCGCCCCTCTCCGTTTTGCTGCTGCGCCTGGCGGAGGGCCGCACGGAGGCGCCCGGACCGCGACGCGCGCCCCTGCCGGACTCCGAGCAGACCGTGTTCGAGAACGCCGAGGCGCAGAAACAGCCCCCGGCAAACCCCGTCGCAAACGGCGCCAACGCGGCCCTCGCCCGCGAAAACGCCCCGATAGGCGGGCTTTACGCCGCCATCGCGTTGCTCTCGTTCATTGTGGCGGCCATCCACCTGTCATGGCTGGGCGTCCAAGACGGCGACGCCGCCTCCACGATGGTGCAGGTGTGCGCGGGCGTCGGCACGGTGCTCGCCGGCAACATCCTGCTCGCCGTGCGACGGCGCCTGGAAGATCGCGAGGTGGTGGAGTTCACGCGCCTCATCGTGCTGCCCGTGGCCATTGGAACGCTGTACGCCGGCTCCCTCTTAAGCGGCTCGCTCGTCGCGCTCTCCGTCATCCCGCTCAACATCGTGTACGTGGCCGTGCTGCTGCTCGCCTGGCTCGCCCCCTTTGCCTATGCGGAGGGGAGAAACCCCGTCGTGGTGAGCTGCGACGCGTTTTTGGCGAAGCGCCTTGGCGTGCTGGTGGGAATAGGGCTTTTGCGCGACTTGGCGACGGGGGACTTCGCATGGGTGAACGGGGCGCTGACCATCGTGGCCATCGCGGGCCTCATCTCTTTGAGCGTCGCCTGGTTCCTGAACGCGAAACGGAGGGCCGACCGGGCCGCCGCCCAGCCCTCCGCGCAGGCGTGCGCCGACGCGGAGGAGGCGCGCGACCTCGCCTGCGCGCGGGTGGCCGAGCGCTTCCGGTTGACGCCGCGCGAGCGGGAGGTGCTCGGGCTGCTCGTGCGCGGGCGCACCGCCGGCTACATCGCCGAGGCACTCGTCATCTCCAGCACCACCGCGAAAACCCATATCAGGCACATCTACCAGAAAGCGGGCGTGCAATCGAAGCAGGTCCTGCTCGACATCGTGGAAGCCGAGCTTCAACCCCTTGTTGAGCATTGCGCTCAGGAGCATGATGGCCTACGATGGGCAAAGCCCACCGATCGAAAGGACGTCCATTGAAGAAACCGAACCCGCTGTGTTGGATCGTTCCCATCGGCTACGTGGTGGCCCTTGACGGCCTCGCAGCCACCTTGGCGGCGGTAGGGTTCGTCGACGACACCAAGTTCGAGGGCCTCATCGAGGTGCTCGTAAACACCTGCGGCCTGCTTGCCCTCGGGTTCTTCTTCGCGAACATCGTGCTGGGCATCGTGCTGGGCGTGCGCGGAGGCGCCGGCCGGCGCGCGTTTTTGCGCAAGTCGATGCTGCTGGTGAAGCTGGGGCTCATCCCCTTCTTCCTTTTCGGGGCCTTGGTCATGCTCGCGATGGCGGCCATCTCCGTTCTCCCCATGTTCGCGATGTTTGGAGTGATGTTCTTGCCCTTGCTTGCGGTCCTCGGGTGGCTCATCATGGCGGGCGGGTCGTCTTGGAGCATCGCCTACGCGGCGCGCATGCGGCGCGACGGGCTGATCTCCGGATCCGAATGCGCGCTGCACATCGTGCTGCAGCTGCTTTTCGTGGCCGACGTGGCAGACGCCATCGCGCTGTTCGTCCGCGGGCGCTCACTCGAGCAGCGCGCGCAGACGCCGCCTCCGTCAATCCCGGCGCCTCATCCGGCCGGCGCATCGCCGGTCTTGACGGCTTCCGGAGTCGCGCCGGCCCCGGCGTTCCCCGCTGCGCCGGCTGCGCCGAGCGCGCCGGTCGCCGCAGCCGCGCCTCCCCCTCCGCCGAGCGCGACCCCGGCCCAGCCGGTTGCCGCTCCCGCGCCGATGCCGCCGGCCACGCCCCTCACGCCGGCCGCGGCAGCCCCAACGCCGGCTGCTGCCGCTCCGATTCGGCCCGCCGCCGCCCCTGCTCCTGCGCCGCCGGCTGCAACCCCGATGCCGCCGGCTGCAACCCCGGCCCAGCCGGCTTCCGCCCCGACGCCCGTCCCTCCGCCTACCCCGCCCGAGGAAGGAAGCGCGCGATGACCCTCCGCCCCCTGCGGCGCGCCGACCGCGCCGTCTCCCGCGACGAGGCGCTTGCCGCCCTCGACGACGCGCCGTTCGCCGTGGTGTCCACCGTCTGCGAGGACGGAACCCCCTACGGCGTGCCCCTGTCGTTCGTGCGGCGCGGGGAGTCGCTGTACTTCCACGCGACGAACGAGGGCGGCCTCAAGGTGGAATGCTTCCGCCGCGACGCCCGCGTCTGCGCCACAGCTGTGACGGACGTGCGGGCGTTCTTCGAAGAAGGCGACTTCTCCACAACGTACCGCTCGGCGCTGGCCTTCGGACGCATGCGCGAAGTGACCGACCCCGTGGAGTTCAAGCGCGCCCTCGTGGACCTGTGCATGAAGTACGTGCCCGGGCACAAGGGCGACATCGGCCGCGCCATGAAGGCCGAGGGGCCGCGCACAGCCGTATGGGCGCTCGACATCGACGAGCTGTCGGGAAAGAGCCGCCCGGGGCCGGTCCGCTAACCGGCCTCCGTCACTCCTCCGGCGACAGCGCGGCCCGACAGCGCCTCACCGCGCGCCTGAGCTGATTGACGTTGTTCGGAAGCCACGCATTGAACACATAGCATTCAAGCCCGTCCATCGTCACCGCCTCGCGCGAGTAGAACCTCGCCTCCCGACCCTGTGGCGCCTGCTTTTTGAGCAGCGGATGCCCTATCCCGCAAACGGTGCGCGAGAACTCCGCGCCGAACAGCTCGTCTTTGTCGCAGATCGACTCGACCAGGGAGCGGATCAGGCTGAGCGTCTCGTCGTCGGGCAGATCCCGCCGGGACGCGGCGCGCGCAGGCCCCGCCTTCGGCCCCTTGGCCGCCTTCGCCTTGGACTTGGGCTTCTTGGCCGGTTTCGGCTTTTTGGCCGGCTTGACCGGCTTCGGCCCCTCGGCCTGATTCGACCCTTCGGCCGCTTCCGGCTCCTCGGCCGGTTTGGGCGTTTCCGGCCTCTCGGTCAGTTTTGGTTCCTCAGCCGCCTCCGGCCCCTCGGCCGGCACGGCGGTTTCCAGTCCCTCGATCGGCTCCAGCTCCTGGCGCGCCTCCGGCTCCCCAGCCGGCTCCTCCCGGCGCGCCTCAACCGGCTCGGTCGGCTCCGGCTCCTCCCGCCCTTCCCGGGCCGCCGGCTCCCGGGAAGAGGCCGGCTTATCCGAGGGCTTCCGCGCAAAGGGCGGCTCGGCGGCGCCCTCCTCCATGTTCGCAGCGCCGGCCTCCTGCACAGGCCCCAGACCCAGCACCTCCAAAAGCTCGCCCAGGGCGTCGGCGCCCGGCGCCACGGTGGCCACGCCGTCCGGCACGAACGCCTCAAGGCCGCTCGCCCATCCGGTGTCCTGGTAGGGGGCAAGCTCGGCCCGGCCCGCGCGTCCGCACAAAAGCCACAGGGCGTCCACGCGGGTGCCGTCGGAACCCAAGGTTGACAGCTTGTACTTCACCAGGCACGCCTCAAGGTGCGACCGCGCGTCGCCGTCCTGCCCTCCCCCGCGCACCGAGCGCACGGTGCGGAACTTCGCATCCAGCACGAAGCGCTGCACCTTGCCGTCCCGCTCGCGCTGGATGAGGTAGTCGGGCCGCCAATAGCAGTCGTTGCCGTAGGCGTCGCGCACCGTCCGGTGCAGGCTCACCCCGTGCTCCTCCCGCGCGTCCCCGTAGATCACAGGCTCGTAGAACAGGGTGAGCCGCTCGCCGCCGCGCGTGAAGCGGTAGACGTTGGCCACTTGCTCCTCGTCGGCGTAGTAGCGCGACCGCAGGCTGTAGCCCACGCGCCGCGCCGGTTCGCCATGCGACGCATCGGGCGCGTACCCGCTGGCCAAAAGCCCGTCCACCAACCGGTACAGCACGTAGTACTCGTAGAGCTTGTCCATGCGCCACGTGCGCAGGACCAAGCCGTCCCGCAGCATGAGAAACTCCCCGAACGCATCCCATTTCCGCATGCAGCGGTGGGCGTCGGCGTAATGGCGCACCTCTTGGAACACCTTGCTCCTCCGAGGCGGGCGGTACCCAACCAAGGAGACGCCGGGAAGCGCGTCGGCAAGCAGGCGGCGCAGGCGGCGGGCGCGGCGCTGGAGGGCGCGCGCCTCCTCGACCAGCGGCTCCTCCTTGCTCAGGCACGCCTCCACCACCGCGAGCGCGGGCAAAAGCCCCTCGCCCGCGTCAATGGCGCGCAGGCGGCGTCCCACCTCGGCAAGCTCGGCCACCTGCCGTCTCGCGGAATCCGCGACACCGCCCAAGGCGGCGGCCACCTCTTCAATGAACGAGAGCACCGCGCGGTTCTCCGGGTTGTCGAAGCTGCGGTACGTGCGCTCGGTCTGCACGCGCGACACCAGGTAGGACGCCCCGCCCGCCACGATGGGCCCCTTCGCCCGCCCGCGCGCCTCGCGCAGAGCTTCGGGCGTGCGCGCAAGCCACAGAAGCTCGCTTCGCCCGAACCGGCGCACGGCCGACGCCTTGACCACCTCCTCCCGTTTCAGCACCCTGCTGTGGGCGCGCGCCCGAAACAGGGGAAGGTTCGCCTCGTAGGTCCGCACAACCTCCTCGCACAGCGAAAGGAAGGACCGAAGCGACTTCGACCCGTCGCTCACCTGCCCCGATTCAACCAGCGAAAGCCCCGCGCGCGCCTTCTGCTCAGGCGCGAGCAGAAGTCCTATGGCCCGGCTGCCCGCGCCGCCTGTCAGCTCGTCCACCATCCGCGAGACGACGGCCTCCTGGTCGCGTCGGTCGCACGCGCAGGCTATGCTGTCCGTGGCCAGGGAGAGCCGCGAACCGTCGCCCAGAATCAGCGTCACCTCCACCAGGGCGAACCCGTAGGTTTGCCGGAAGAGGAACTCCCCGCCCGCAGCGTGGGCCGAACGCAAGCGGCGCGCGCAGGCCCCTTCGCCGCCCAGGCCCCCGGGCGCGCTCCCCGCCTGGTCGACGCCCAGCGCGACGGGGTCCTCCCCGTTCACCGACAAGATGGCGGAGCGCACGTCCAGCTCGCCGTCCGAGAGCAGGACCATTCCGTAGGCGTGCGATTCGTGGACGGTTCCCTCGCGCGCCAGCTCGAAGCGCGCGGCCCCCTCGTGGGCCTCAACCTCGTGCAGGGAGAACGCGCAGCTTGTCTGCGACGTCTCGTCAATCAGCCCCAACCGGTATTTGGCGCGGCGCCTAGGCGAAGTACTGGTAGTAACCGCTGCCATTGCCCACCTCGAGCATGTGTTCGACGCGCCCCTTCACAACGGGCAGGCCGTTCACCTGCCCAAGGTCGCGCAGCAGCCCCTCAAGCCGCTCCTCCGCGCCCGAGAGCAGGGGCAGGATCTTCTGCGCAACGGCGAAGTCGACCGGCGCGTACTGGGACTGCGCCGTCGAGCGGTCCATGAGGCCGTCGGCGGCGCGCAGGTAGCCCCACACCATCTTCTGGCTGCGCGGGCTCACCGAGTGGCCGTGCTTGGCGCACACGTCCATGACCTCCCGCAGCTTGGCGCGCAGGTCCGCGCTCGGAGCGGCGTCCCGCCTTGGGCCGAACGCCTCTTGGAGCTTGGCGAACGAGAAAGCGGGCTCGTCCTTGAAATCGCACGGGGGCGAGAACAGCTCCTCGGCGTCCGCGTCGAACACCTCTGGATCAAGCGTGACCACCCAGCTGCGGTCGAGGAAGCGCGGCGAGAGCTCTTCGGTGGTGTGGTCGAAGTTGACGGTGGCCACGAACCTGACGTGGTCGGGAACCCGAAGCAGGCTGCTGCCGCCAAGCGACAGATCCACCGCAGCGCCCGTGGCGGAGTCGCACGCCCGCAAAAACGGCGCCCAGTAATGCTCGATGGAGCTGAGGTTGGCCTCGTCGAGCAGGAACAAAAACGGAGGCAGGGCGCCCGGACGCTCCTGCGCGGCCAGCTCCCCGTCAAGCCGGGAAAACGCGTCGAACACGGCCGCGTTCGACTGCTCCATCGTCTTCGTGAGGGGATTGTAGTAGCCGATGAAGTCCTTGTACGAGGTCCAGCCGCGCTCCACCGGCACCTCCACAAACCGGCAGTCCGCGCGGTTCGCCAGGCCCAGCGCGCCCGCCATGATGGAGGCGAGCGACGTCTTGCCCGTGCCCGGAAGGCCCGCCAAGGTGAGGATGTAGCCCTGCGTGAGGCAGATCATGAGGTTGGCCACCTCGTTGCGGTCCATGTCGCGTCCGGCGCGCTCGCGGATCGAGCGCTCCAAGACGTCGAGCACCTCCTGCGCAGACAACGAGCCCTCGTCGGGCCGAAGCGTCGCACCCAAAACGGCCGCATGCGCATTGGCGGCTGCGGCCTCGCCGGCCCCCGCCGCGTCCTCC
This sequence comes from Rubneribacter sp., assembly GCF_965361815.1. Taxonomy (NCBI): domain Bacteria; kingdom Bacillati; phylum Actinomycetota; class Coriobacteriia; order Eggerthellales; family Eggerthellaceae; genus Rubneribacter; species Rubneribacter sp. The sequence goes on along the minus strand of NZ_CBDTNW010000067.1, from coordinate 20,894 downwards.
TTCGCGGCGATGGACGTCACAATCTGCCTGATCAGCTCGTTTTCAAGCAGCTTGCCCGACACGGCGGCCTCGTCCGACATGTCCGCGACGGCCTGGCGTATCTGCCGCTCCACGAAAAGCTTGCCCTCCTCGAGCGCGCGCTTCTCCGACGAGAGCCGCCCCACCTCCTCGGCCAGCGCGTCGCGCTCCCGACGGGCGTCCTCGGTCCGCGCCGCCACCTCCTGTTCGAGGGCTGCCTTCTTCGCCTCCAGCTCCTCCTCGTAGGTGGCCAGCTCGCGCCGCGCGGCGGCCATGTCCTCCGCAGCCTCCCGAGCTGCCTTGCGCGCCTCCTCGGCCTGGGCCTGGTAGCGGGCCCGGTCCTGCTCCACCCGATCGCGCACCTGGTCGTTTTCCATCACTTTGTCGTAGAAGTCCCGGAAGTGATCGTTGCTCAGCACATAGGCGGCCAGCTGGGCCGGATCGGCCTTCTCCACGGCGGCGCTCTTGATCTCCTCGGGCAGGGAGTTCCAGTCCTCGCTCACCTTGAGCAGCGAGAGCATCCGCTGCCTGCGCTGGGGCGTGAGGGTCATCTTCGCCTCGATGTCCGAACAGGTGGCGATGTTCGTTTTAAGGGCGCGCATCTGGCTTTTCGTGAGGGGGTCGTCGCCCGTGCGCGCCACCCGGCCCAAGGCGTCGCGCAGCTCGGCGTCGCTCACCCAGTCGATAGGATCCGGCGCGCAGGCCAGCTTGCGCCGCAGCTCCTCGGCGTCCACGAACTGGGCCGTCACGTCCCCGTTTTCGTCGGCAAGCTCTATGGAGAACGCGAAGGACCCTTCGTCGAACCCGGCGACGAGCATGTTAAACGAGCTGGACGCCTTGAGCGTCACCTCCTCGCCGGAGCACGTGCATTCGAAGGGGCCGAAGCAGCGTCGCGCGCCCTCGGACGTGGTCTGCGCCACCAGGACGAGGTTGGTCTGGGGCGCCGCCTCGCCGGGATAGAGGCGGACGGGATGGTCGAGGGGCGACGAGAGATCGACGCTTTCCTGGATGTCAAGCACTTGCATCAACTCGGACGACAGCCGGTGCTTGGAGAGCGCCGTGAACTCGACTGCGGACTTGCCCTTGGAGAACGTGGGGTTGATGATGCTGTTGAACCGCGCGCCCTCCTTGTCGGGGTAGTTCCTGTTGTCTTGGGGCTGGCCGTCGTTGACCACCATGACCACGATGTTGCCGAAGCGCCGCGCCATGTCGCTGGCGCTGGTGTCGGCCATCACCATCGGCAGGCAGCCCTCGTCGGGAAAGGCGCTCTTCTCAAGCAGGGTCAGCCGGTCTTCCTCAAGAAGGAACTGCGGATACGCGAAGCACCGCGGAGCAAGCTCGGACGACGGGTAGCTCACGTACGAGAGCAGCTCCCGATGAACGCAGGAGTGGAAGTCGGCGATGCTCTCCGGGGAAAGGCCTATGCTCATCGGTTCATCCTCTCACGCTAACGCGAACGCGGCCCGAACGGCCGCCTCGCTTGATGATGCACCATTGTACCGGACGCGAGCGGGCACGGGGCCGAAATGCCAACGCCGGCGCGGGATCGCCGCGCACGGGGGCAGCTGCGGCGGGCGGGATGCGGGCGGCGTCGGCGACGGAGCCGGCGGCGCGGGCGCGGGACGCCGGAGCCGTCGTCGGCGCGGGACGTCGCTTCCTCCGCGCGGACAAAGCGGCCCCGCCCCCCCTCTCGCGATCGGCCGCCTACTTCCAAGCCTCCACCAAACAGGCAGAGGCGCCGACGCGCCGCCAAGCGACGGAGGAGAACCAGCGGCCGAGGATGCGCTCGAGCTCGCCGCGCGCGTAGATGCGCACGTCTCCTTCGTTCGAGAAGGGCATCGCCGCGTTCATGATCGCGCGGGCCGGCGCGGGCAGCGCCACATCGCCCATTGCGAACAGGCCGCCGGGGCGCAGCACGCGCCACACCTCGAAGGCCACGCGATCGGGGTCGGGGTAGTGGTGGAAGGAGTCGTTGCACCAGGCGGCATCGAAGGACTCCTCGCGGAAGGGCAACCGGTCGCTGTCGCCTTCGACGAGGCGCACGCGGTCGGCGAAGCCCTCCAAGTTCGCACGCGCCTGCGCCACCATGTTCGGCGCCAGATCAAGGCCGGTCACGCGGCAAGTTGGATCCTGCTTGAGCACAAGGCGCGCGAGCGCCCCCGTGCCGCAGCCCACATCCAAAAGCTCGCCGCCGCGCGGGATACGGGCGAGCGCGGCCAGCACGTGCGGGTAGAGTCCGCGCGCGTGCGCGCCCTGCGCGGCGCTGTCGTAGGTGGGCGCTTGCGCGTCGAAGGCGATGCGTGATTTTTGCTTGCGATCATCCATGGCAGTGCTCCTTTCGCGATGCTTTATTAAACGTTGTTCAATCTGCGTGCCGAAAGAAGCCCGGCCGGAATGCCGGGCTGATCAGCTAGCGCGAACGGGCGGGTGGCGGACGCCAGCTGCGGGCGGACGGATAGCGGGCGCCAGCTGCGGACGGGCAGGCGGCGAGCTGCGGGCGGGCGCGACGCGAACACGGACAGGCAGGCGGCGAGCGACGACCGCGAGGGGAACCCGAATGTTTCACGTGAAACATTCGTTCTCTATCTGCGAATCCAGCAGCGCATCCACGTACTCGCGCAGGCGCGCGAGCGTCGCGGCGTTGGCGTCGGCATGCGCGGACATGATGCCGATGTGGCCGTGCAGCAGAAAGCTCGCAAGCGTTTCCGGGTCGCGCACGCAAATCCCTTCGCGGTGGCGCGCTTGCTTGAGTGCTTCCACCAGGTGCGGCTGCACCCGCTCGCACAGGCGCAACGAGAGCCGCAGGTGAAAGCCCTCGCTGCCCTGCCGATGGAAGAAGTCGCGGTGGCGCTGCGGCCCCCCGCTCGCCACGCCGTGGTACAGCGCGTCGATCTTTTGGCGAAGACTCAGGTCGGAGGCGCGAAGCGTGCGGACGAAATCGGCCGCGCAATCCTCCGCGTAGCATTCCAGCGCCTCGTCGAACAGCTTCTGTTTGGAGTCGAAGTAGTGGTAGACCAGCCCCGGCGTGATGCCGAGGTGCTTGGCGATGTCCCGCAGCGACGTGGCCTCGAAGCCACGTTGCGCGAACAGCTCCATCGCCGCGTCGAGTATCTCGCGCCGCCGATCATCCGGCGCCTTCACGATACGCGCCATGCGCTCCTCCTTCCGTTGTTCGCCCCCGCGTCCGGCGCCCGTCTTTGGTCCTGCGCCCGCCCCTGCGTCCGGTGTCCACTCCTGCGTCCTGCGTTCGCCCCTGCGTCCGATGTCCACTCCTGCGTCCGTCGCCATCGTACTCCCCTTTTGAACAAACGTCAATAAACAATGTTTAATAAACGGTGGATACGGCCCACAGCTGACACGAAGATGCCACGCAGCATAAAAGCTAGCGCACGAATGTTTCACGTGAAACATTCGGCAACACCGCTGCGCAGTCCAAGCGCACGCAAGCCGCCCACTACATCCGCGCCGCTCGCTGCACCGGAGCCGCTCGCTGTGTCCAAACCCACCCGCCGCACCAAAACTCTACCGCACCCAAGCTCTCCCCGCCGCTCCCAGGCCCCACCGAACCCAGGCCCCCGCCGAATCCAAACCATCCGCCGCACCTAGCCCCTCCGCCGAGTCCAAACTGCCCGCCGCGCCCACCGCCATCGCCGCCGTCACGCCCACCCCTCCCCCCGCCGTGCCCGGCGAAGTGTTGCGGGAACTCTGTGGTCATTCGCATGCCCTTGCGTTCGCGAAGTTGACGAAGCGCGGCCAGTCCGAGATACTCGGCAGCTGACCCAAGAGAACAGGAGCATGCACCCATGGGCAACTGCCTCGTCGCACAATCCGGCGGCCCCACCGCCGTCATCAACGCCAGCCTGGCCGGCGTCATCCGCGCCAACCAGCTGAACCCCGTGTACGACCGCGTGTTCGGCGGCCTGCACGGCATAGAGGGAACGCTTGCCGGCAAACTGTACGACCTCACTGACCTGCCCGGCCGCGACCTGGAAATTCTGCGTCAGACGCCCTCGTCGGCGCTGGGCACGTGCCGCTACAAGCTCAAGCGCGGCAACAACGCCGACTTCCAGCGCCTGGTTGAAGTCATGGACGGCCACAACATCGACACGCTGTTCTACATCGGCGGCAACGATTCCATGGACACGGTGGACGCGCTGACCGAATGGGCAGCTACGAACGCGCCCGGCAAGCGTTTCGTCGGCATTCCCAAGACCGTGGACAACGACCTGGTGCCGGTGGACCACTGCCCCGGCTTCCCCAGCGCGGCGAAGGTGGCGTGCCAGATCACGCACGCAACGCGCCTCGACTACGACGCGTACACGCGCCCCGAGGTGTTCGTGCTGGAGGTGATGGGCCGCGACGCGGGGTGGCTGGCCGCCAGCTGCTGCGCGACGGGCGACGTGGATTTGCTCGTGCTGCCCGAGGTGGACTTCGACCGCGACGCGTTCCTGAACGAGGTGCGCAAGAAGTTCGACGAGAAGGGCGAGTGCTACATCGTGGTGTCCGAGGGCGCTCATTACGCGGACGGCGCCTACCTCTCCGCCGGCGAGTCGGCCAACGACGGGTTCGCGCACGCGGTGCTGGGGGGTGCTGCGCAAACGCTCAAGCAGATGATCGTGGACGCAGGCATCGCGCCGCGCGGAGTGGTGCAGGATCTTTCGCGCGCGGCTCGCTCAAGCAACTTCGCACAGAGCCTCGTGGATGCGACCGAGGCCTACGAGCTGGGGATGAGCGCTCACATGCGCAGCGCCGACCCCGCGTTCACCGGGGTTGTGGTGGGCATCCGCCGCGACGAGGCCGCCGCAGCCGAAGGCCGCTACAACGCGCGCTTCTTCGCCGCGCCGGCCAGCGAGTTCGCCAACCACGTGCGCCGCTTCCCCGCCGAGTGGATCCTGCCGAACTACCAAGGCGTCACGGAAGAGGCGCTCGCGTATTTCCGACCGCTCATTGAAGGCGAGCCGAAACTGGTCATGGAAGGCGGCATCCCCGCCACGCTGCCTGCGTTCAATCGGCGGTAATGCCCCGTCAAATCGCGCACCGACGGGGCGCAAGCGTCCTGTCGGTGCTTTATGGTATACCGGACGCAAGCCGTTCTGCGGAGAAGAAAGAGGCGTGACCATGACCGCACACGATTGGCTAAACGCCCGCCTGCTGGGCATGTCCGGCGCGATGACGAACTGCAAAGCGGAATGGGAGCGGCAGCGTGAGATCGCCAAAGAATGCCGAGCGCTGCGCCAGCCCGCCAATGAACGCCTTGATCACCAGCCGAAATGACGTGCAACGCATATTGCGACAAGCATAAGAAGCCCTACAGCGTTTATCCCCCTATACGTTCCAATGGGAAGAATGGCGCTTGGATTGTCTTCTGGCCTTGTAACGCGATGCACGAACCGAAACAACGCATAAAGAAGATTGAACAGCACCAGGCCCATGAGAACGATCATGAACACCAACCGGTAAATGCTCACGGCATCGATGTTCTGCAGCACCGACGCCGTGAAGCCCATGCCGGCCGTAAATGCTATGACGATGGCGGCGAAAATGCCGAGTATGGTCACGTTCTCACGCTGGGCGTTCTCGATGCGACGTTCCGCCTTCTCAAGTTTCTTGCCGCTCTCGTCCAACCTCTCCTGAGCAAGATCGATATCCTCAAGCGTGAGCTCAAAGCGCTTGTCCTGGATGTCGTTGATCCGCGCGTTGTAGCTTAGCCTGCCGATCTCAAGAAAGGTGTGGTCGCGTAGCTTCTCGAAACCGCGCCTTGCCTCATCCGTGCATCTTGCTTCAACAACGGGAGTCAGAGCTTCCAGATTCATCTGTATCACGCAGTTGTCGTCAAGATAGTAGTCGCTTGCCGTTGCCGTCGCTTCATTCAAGGGAACCCCAACGCTCGACAGAACACCGAACACTTCAGAATACCGATGCCGAAACCCTGCGCTATACAATGAGTCGAAAAAGGAAACGAAGGCGTCTTCCACAGCAGCATCGCCTAATTCGAGCGGCGACCCGACAAGCTCGGCGAGTACGTTATTCAAGGAAAGCTGCTTGCCGTCGTTGGTCCAATCCCGCGGCACGCGCAGCACCTCAAGGACCGAGGCCGTCATAACGTCCGCCTAAACAGCCGCGCTGTCGAGGAAATAAGAATTGTCGATCACGCGATGGTTGCCAAGCCCTCCGCGATACGTCCGATCCCAAGGAGAACCTTTGACGTGCGTGGCATCCACAAGTCGCCAGGGATTCTGACTGCGCCACCGTCTGGTGACAGAATTCACCACCTGCGCAGCCTCCGCATCCGAAGCGAGCGGAGAAGCTCCGTACACCTTGCGAATCTTAGCCCCTCCCAAAGAAGCGTACTCGCGATACACCTCTGGTTGCACGGGGCCGTACTGCCATGCTTCGAACGCATCGGCGAACAAGAGGCAACCCGTTTTCTGAGCATATTGCTGCTGGGCGAAATACAGTATTTTCTGCAGCTGCAGATTGCTTATGGGTTCGGATTCGCGAGCACAGAGATCAACGATGTGATGGGCAACTTCGCGAACGCTGTACCGGCAATTCATCGAGACCTCTTTTCTCCAGTCCTTTTCTTGCGACTATCTTATCATATCGTATAAAATAGAACAAGTGTTTGTTTTTGAATCACCGAGTGAACTATCGAGTTGTCGCCTTCGCCGCAGGATTCTCCACTTCGTCCGCGCGCGATGTCAAACAGGACCGCCTGCCGTCAAGCTGCCCGCAAGCTCCACCTCAACAATCAGCGCGTTTCCCTCCAAGTGCGCCGTCATGCGCATGCCCATGGCCTCGGCCAGGCTCTGGGACACGGCAAGCCCCAGGCCGGCGCCGGAAGCGCTGCGGGAGGCGTCGGCTCGGTAGAAGCGCTCGAACAGGCGCTCCACATCGATCGCGGCCGGATCGGCCACCTCGTTCGCAAACGCTACGGTGCGCCCGCGCTGCCGCACCGCAAGCGCGGAGGTCCCGTGACGCAGCGCATTGCCCACAAGGTTCTCGAAGATGCGCGCAAGGGCCTCGGGGTCGGCGTCCGTCGCAAGCGCCTCGTCCTCGAAATCCACCTGCGGCTCCCATCCCCGCTCGTCGAAGGCGGGATAGTGCCCCACCAGCACGTCGGCGAGCAGCGGCAGCACGCGCACGGGGCGCAGGTCGAGCGCGAGGTCGGGATCGCTCGCCTGCGCGTAGGCGAACAGCTGATCCAACAGCGCCTGCATGTCGTCCAGGCGCGCTTCGGCGGCGGCCAGGTGGCGAGCGACCGCTTCCTCGTCACCTGGCCGCTCGCGCCCGTCCTGCGCGAGGCGCACGTAGCCCTTCGCGCCCATGAGCGGCGTGCGGACGTCGTGCGAAAGGCTGGCCAGATCGCGCTGGAACTCCCGTTGACGGCGAAGGGCCTCCACCCGCTCCTCCCGCGCGGCGTCCAGCTGCCCGTTCACCGCAGCCGCAAGCTCGGCGAACCCGCGGCCCGGCGCCTCCACCGTAAGGCGCGTGTTGCTGTGCGCGTCGCGCTCGCGCAGACTGCGGGCCAAACGGCGCAGCTGCCGCTCGTACACAAGCGCAGCTAAAGCCACGCCCGCCACCCCGCACGCAAGCCCCGCGAGCACGACCGTCATATCCCTTACACGTCCTTCCGCGGCCCGACCGCCGCCGCCAGCGCGACGCACACGGCAATCGCTGCGCCCAACACGAGCGCGACCTGGGCCGGAACCGCAAGTCCTGCAAGCGCCGTCCCTTCCGTGGAGGACAGCAGGCCCACGCCTCCGGAACCCAGCAGCGCCACGCTGGATGCGGGAAGCCACTTCACCGCATCGTCCAACACCGGAAAAGCGGGGGCGAACGCCGACGTCGCCGTCATGATGACGCTCGCCAGCGTCCCCGTCGCAACGGCGAGGGCGAACACAATGCCGACCGCCTTGCTACGCGTGAGCAGCACCGTCGCACCGGTCGCCATCGCGTACATCGTCACGGCCAGCCACGCAAGCGCCACCCAGCCCCAATACTCGCCAAGCGTCTCCGAAGCGCGGTACTCAAACCCGGCAAGCGCGAAGGCACCGTCTGTGAGCACCATCCCTGCCAGCAAAAACACCGCGGACAGCACTCCGCAGAGCACGAGTTTTTCAAGGTAGTACGCCGCGCGGCGGCGACCCCTGCCGACGAACACGCTCTTCGCGAACCCCGTTTCGAAATCGCTTGCCACAAAAAGCGCCGTCATCAACGAAACGATCATCGCAAGCCCGCCGCCCGTGACGAGCATCTGCGCGTAAGCCTTCGTGCGCGATGGAAGCTCCTTCTCGTTGAGGGTGTTCGCCTCTTCGGGCGTGAGGTTCGCACCCGATTCGTCAGTGAGCCTGACGCCCGCGCCCGCCGTCGCGTTCTGCTGGCCGTGCTCAGTTTGCTCGGCCACCATCTGGGCGAACTGCGGCGTTGTCGCGAACCAGACCATTCCTGCCGCGCCCACCACGAAAAGCACTGTAAGAGCGAGGCCCACCCACAGCATCTTGCCGTGCACGAGACGGTAGATGTCGGATTTCAACAGGTTAAACATGGCACGCACCGCCTCTCCCGCGCGCTGGCGCCTCAGCCTGAACGCGCGCACCGCCTTCCATAAGCTCGACGAAGTAGTCTTCTATGTCGCGTCTCACCTGGCTGAGTTCGAGCACCGTCTGGTCGGACGCGCGCAGCGCCTGCGCAACGGCCGCCTGGTTGACCGCACCCGACACCGAAAGCGCGCCGTCGGGTTCTGCGCGGAAGGCAGCACCCGGCAGCGCCTCCTCCAGAAGCGCGAGCGTGCGCGCCGGATCGGCCGTGCGCACGCGCAGGCTGTCGCCGCATTCGGCCTGCACCTCGTCGGCGGTCATCTCGCGCACCATCGTGCCATGTGCGATGACGCCGAAGCGCGTGGCCACGCGGTCAAGCTGGTCGAGCACGTGCGAACTGATGACGATGGTGATGCCCAGCGTTTCGTTGAGTCGCACGAGCAGGTTGCGCATGGCGCGCGTGCCCTCGGGATCCAGCCCGTTCAGCGGCTCGTCCAACAGCAGCAAATCAGGCGAGCCGATAAGCGCAAGCGCCAACCCCAACCGCTGCTTCATGCCAAGCGAGAAACCCTTGACCTTCTTCCTGCCCGTATCGGAAAGCCTCACAAGTTCAAGCGCCTCGCGACAGCGCACAGAAGCGTCAACCACACCCATTGCCAGCGCTTTCGCCATGAGGTTCTCGTAGGCGGTAAGATTGGGGATCAAACCCGGCGCTTCGATGAGCGCCCCGATGCGCCCCGTGCAGACAGCCCCGCCCGCACCGCCCGCCCGCGCGCCGCCGAACAGCTCCACCTCGCCTTCCGTCGGCGTCACCAGCCCGCAGATCATCTTCATAACGGTGGACTTGCCCGCCCCGTTCTTGCCGACGAACCCGTAGATGTCGCCTTGCGCCACGTGCATGTCGAACCGATCGACCGCACGTTTGCCGCGATAGGACTTCGCCAGCCCCCGCGTCTCAACGACGTTCATGAACGCCCCTTTCTCGCATGCCTTCTGACGAAAACCAGCATACGGAGCAGGGTTTTAGAAAACCCGAAGCAAGGTTTAAGAAAGTTTGAAGAACGGGGGCCGACAGCGCCTGCTGCGCCGACGGCGCCATGCGAACCCACCGCATCAAACGACCCCGAAGCGCTCACTGCACCGGCAGCGCTGGGCGCGGCCCTCACCGCTTCCCCATCGCGTCGGCGGACAGCTTGAAGCCAAGGCCCCACACCGTTTGGATGTAGCCGTCCGTGCCCGTGGGCTTGAGTTTGGCGCGGATGTTGGACACGTGCACGCTCACGGTGCTGTCATCTGCAGCGAACGGCTCGCCCCAGGCCAGCTCGAACAACTCCTGCTTCGTGTACACTTTCTTCGGATGCGCGGCCAAAAGCTCCACGATGTTGAACTCCGTGCGCGTGAGCGGCACCTCGGCTCCGTCCACAGACAACGTGCGCGCCGCGCGGTCGATCGCCCACGCGCCCGCGCGCAGCGTATCGCCGCCGGGCTGCGGCGCGGACGCGCGCCCGCGATGGCGCAACTGCACCTCTATGCGCACCGTCAGCTCGTCCAGGTCGAACGGTTTCGCCAGGTAGTCGTCGGCACCCAACTTGAGCAGATCTATCTTGTCGGAAGCCGCCGAGCGCGCCGACGTGACCACAATGGGCGTGTCCTCATCGGCTGCGCGGATGAGCCGCACCAGCTCCTCGCCCGGCAGCCCCGGCAGCATGAGGTCGCACACCACCACGTCGAAGCGCACGCCGCGCTGCCGCGCGTTTTCAAGCACCAGCCGCGCCTCCGTGCCCGAGAACGCCTGCGTGCACGCGTACCCCGCGCGGCCCAGGTGCTCCGCCACAATCTCGCTGATGCCCGCGTCGTCCTCCACGATGAGCACGCTCGCCTGATCCATGGGGTTTCCTCATCTCCATCGTCACCTCGGTCGTCAACTGCGACCTCGACCGCCAGCCACGATCCCAGCCGACAGCCGCGACCCCGGCCGTCGCCGCCGCCTCGACCACCAACTCCGCTCCAACCGCCAGCCACGGCCCCAACCGCCACCTCGGCCGCCAGCCGCAGCCCCGACCGCAGTATAGCGAAACCCGGCGCCTCCCTGGGGCGCGCTGCCAACCTATCGCAAGTTCCACGGCGTCAAGCATCCTCGCTACGTATATGGTATCATCGCCAATATGCGAAATTTGGCTAAGATACTTTTAAGGTGGCGAAGATACCCATGGAGCAATTCGATTACGGGAAGATCCTTCCCACCCTCATGATTCCCGAAATCGTCTCGTCACTCGGCGCCGTGCGCGAACACCGCGGAAAACAAAGGCTCTACACCGTCATCAAACCGGATGCTCTCAATAGCCTTGGAAAGGTTGCAAGGATTCAAAGTACGGGCGCCTCCAACAGGATTGAGAATATCTCAACCTCAAACAAACGCCTGCACGAACTTATGAACGACAAAACAGAGCCGCGCAACCGGGATGAGCGGGAGATTGCCGGCTATCGCTTTGTGCTCGATATGATTCACGAAAGACACGATGCCATCCCCGTCAAACCCAACACCATTCTTCAACTGCATCGTGACCTTTACCGGTTCAGCGACGCTTCCCATGCTGGCACGTGGAAGGACGCCGACAACGTTATCGCAAAACGAAACGCTGACGGTACGCTTGTCGCCCGTTTTCGCCCGACAAGCGCCGCTGGCACCCCGTTCGCAATGGAGCGCCTATGCGCCGAATACAACGAGCAGATTGCGAACGGCGTCTACGATCCAATTCTCGTTTCCCTCCTTTTCGCCTTCGACTTCGTCAGCATCCATCCCTTCAACGATGGTAACGGACGCATGAGCAGGCTGCTCACATTGCTGCTTCTCTATCGCAACGGCTACACTGTGGGCAAATACATCTCTCTCGAAAAGGAAATCGAACAAACAAAATCAACTTATTATGAAGCCCTTGCGGCAAGCTCAATTGGCTGGCAGGACGGCAACAGCGACTACACCCCTTTCGTAACCTACATGTTAGGAATCGTCATCGCCTGCTACAAGGAGCTTGACAAGCGTGTCCTTCAGCTATCCTCAAGCAGCAACGAAGAGACCCTGCGGACCTACTTCGAAAACATCATCGGTCCGGTTTCCAAACAAGAGATCATGGACGCCAATCCTTCCATGAGCCAACGCACCGTTGAGCGCATGCTGCAAAAGTTGCAAGCCGAAGGCATGATTGAGAAAGCCGGCGCAGCACGGGCAACTGCGTACCGGAAGGCAGGCTCGTGACCCCATGCCGTTGTCGGCAGGATTATGGGTGCAAAGCGGACGACAAGAACCGGTGAGGGGCATCGGAGGCATCGGTTGAGAGGCACTTGCATCCCCAACGCCCCGCATAACGTCCCGGAAGCCTCCAAGATCCTTCGATATTCGGCATAGAGAGCCTGGGGCATTTCGCGCCCAGCAACCTCGAAGCCCGCACAAGCGTCAACGACCAGCAGAACCTGCGACCCTCACGCTCCAAGGGTCCGCACCGGCACCACCAACACCCCGTCATCGCGCTGAAAGGCAAGGGAGCCAATCCCTTCGACAACGGCAAGGAATGAGGGCTGGCGACCTCCCGCAGATACGATCTTCTTCTTAAGTTTGAGTAAATTCGCTGCAGCTGCATCCGCCTGGTTATGTCCCAACTTCACTTCAATGCCTGCCCACGCCCCATCGGATGCCTCAATGACGGCATCGACTTCAAGCCCCTCCTTGTCGCGATAAAAGAACACGTTCGCATCCATAGCTTCCGCATACACAAGCAAATCCCTCATGCAAAGAGATTCAAACAGAAACCCGAACGTATTAAGATCGCCCACCAGCTTTGCGCTCGATGCTCCGAGGATGGCGGCGGGAAGAGAAGGGTCGACAAAGTGGTATTTCGGCTTCTTGTTGACGCGCAGGGACGACTTAATGTTGGACACCCATGTGGGAATCCTTTCAATGGCAAACGCTTTCTCCAACGCTTGAAGATAGTCGTCAACTGTTTCGGCTGAAAGGGGCGTGCTCGACGCGTCGGCAGTCATGTCGCGTATGAGCGTTTTGTCGGCTGTCGCCTGCTCCATGGTGCGCGCCAAAGAGTGCAAAAGGCGGGAAACCTTCTCTGGGTCGCGCTTTATCCCGTCAACGCGCGACAGATCGTCCGAAGCGAGCGTGCTCACGTAGTTGCGAGACATGCGCTGAGCCAGGGGTTCAGCAGACTGAAGCGACCCCGGCCATCCACCTCGCACCACCAGATGAGCAAGTGCCCCAAGTGTTGTCTCGGGAGCCTTGCACAAGGGCGCAGACCCCTCGAACAAGCCCCTGAGCGAGACTTCTGCGGTTGAATCGCCCGATTCTTGAAGGGTCATGGGACGCATTTTCAGCTTCTCAATACGACCGACGCCGCTGTGCCCAGGCTTGCTTTCACGAGGAACCGCCGATCCGGTCAAAACAAACGTGGACAATTTGCCGGTTTGGTCAATTTCGTTTCGCACTGCATCCCAAAGCGAGGGAACTTCCTGCCACTCATCAATGAGCCGGGGTGACGCGCCTTGCAGGGCAACCGGCGGCGCAAGTTCCGCCAACTCTCTATTTTGGAAACCGCCCGACGGATCAAGCAAGCTGATCTCGCTATTTGCAAAACTGCGCCCCGTCCACGTTTTTCCGCAGTACTTTGGCCCTTGAATGCATACGGCACCGAACACCTCCAAGTCCTCGGCGATACCTTGTCAAGGAGTCGCGGAAGATAGCTCTTGTTTTTGAGTTGTCCATACATAAGAGGCAATACCTTGTCTACCAGCTTATTCGTTATTTTGGAGACATCCTAATATGCGTTTTGTCAAGAATTAACTCTTTATTTTGTCGAAGTTCCGCCCATCGTTTTGTCGAGCTGGGCTGATTGATGTTGATTGATTACTTCCGGGTTCCTTTCGCCATCATCGACAAACGGTATACTGTTCGCAGCGCAACCCCTAACCAGAAAGCCGGAGCAACCGTGTCTGCAGAAACCATCGCACCCGTCATTGTCACGCTCGCCGTGTTCGCGGCGTTGCTCGCCGTCCTCAAACTGCTGAAAAATCGCGGGATGAACTTCACCCCGCGCGTGTTCATAGCGCTGGGGCTGGGCATTGCGCTGGGCGCGGGCATCCAGCTTGCCCTCGACCTGGGAAGCGAAGCTGCTACCACGGCGCTCGATTGGATGTCGCTTGTGGGCCAAGGTTACATCTCGCTTTTGAAGATGCTCGTGATGCCGCTTGTGTTCGTGGCCATCGTGGGCGCGTTCACCCGCACGGAGTCCACGAAGAACCTCGGGCGTATCGGCGCGGTGGTGCTGGCGGTGCTGCTGGGCACCGTGGCCGTGGCCGCGCTCGCCGGCTGGGCCTCGACGGCCTTCACCGGCCTTGCCGGGGCCAGCTTCACCGACGCGAGCGTTGACGCCTCCAAGATGGACTCCCTCCAAACCCGCCAAGACCAGGTGTCCGACCTCACCATTCCCCAGGAGCTGCTCTCGTTCATCCCCACGAACATCTTCGCCGACCTGGCCGGCACGCGCGCCACATCCACCATCGCCGTGGTGGTGTTCTCGGCCATCGTGGGCATCGCCTACCTCAAGCTGCGCGACAAAGATTCCGACCAGGCGGCGTTTTTCAAGCAGCTCATCGACAGCCTGTACGGCATCGTCATGCGCATCGTGTCGATGGTGCTGGGGCTGGCCCCGTACGGCGTGCTGGCGCTCATCGCCAACGTCATGGCCACAAGCGACTACAACGCCATCCTTGACCTGGGGAAATTCGTGTTAGTGTCCTACGCTGTCATCATCTTCATGTTCCTGGTGCACTGCCTTATCCTGGCGGCGAACCGCGTGAGCCCCCTCACGTACCTGAAGAAGGCGTTTCCCGTGCTGAGCTTCGCGTTCGTGGCGCGCACAAGCGCCGGTGCGCTGCCGCTCAACATAGAGACGCAGCGCCGCGCCCTGGGCGTGGACGCCGCCACGGCCAACTTCTCGGCCAGCTTTGGGCTGTCCATCGGGCAGAACGGATGCGCCGGCATCTACCCGGCCATGCTGGCCACCATCATCGCGCCCACGGTGGGCATCGACGTGTTCTCACCCGCATTTGTGGCGGGGCTTGTGGCCGTGGTGGTGATCAGCTCGTTCGGCGTGGCGGGCGTGGGCGGCGGCGCGACGTTCGCCTCGCTCATCGTGCTGGGCACCATGGGGCTGCCCATCGAGATAGTGGGGCTTTTGGCCTCGGTGGAGCCGCTCATCGACATGGGCCGCACCGCGCTCAACGTGAGCGACGCCATGGTGGCCGGCGTGACCGCGTCGAACGCCGTGGGAAGCCTGGACCGCTCCGTGCTCAACGACCCCAACGCCCGCGTAAGCGCCGACGGGCAGCAGGATTTGTGAGCCTCGCGCGACAAGGGCCGCACAGAGACCACGGGCGCCCCGTCATCACGCCGAAAGACAAGGAGCCAATCCCCCTCGGCAAAACGGCAGAAAACGCTGGCTCGCTATCTCCTGCGGATACGGTGCGCGCCAACGAATGCGGAAACAAGGAGGCAGCGATCGTTTTTGAGTCGTCCGCGCATAAGGGCGAATAAGCGTTTTTGACTTGCTTGTTATCCGCGGTGACGCCTGTTGTCGCGGATATGGCTTTTCGAAAATCAAATGGGAGGAAGCGAGGAGTTCAGACAATAAACAATCCGATCATCGTTCAATTTCCCTGGTAGGTTGAATTTCAAAATACAACCTATCGCATAAACGTCACAGGCCATCTTTCCAAGCACGCGCTTTCTCAGTAGTAAGCTTTTCGAAATTGGGCGCAGCTTCATTTGAACGCAATGCAAGAGGATTGCACCAACCGTCAGCTTCGCACCATTCGCCGATACCGCATTCGTAGCGGATGGGCGTGCCGCTACACTCGCCGACAAAGGAAGATGTCTGCACGCCTACATCATTTGCCGTGCGGCCGGAAGTCACTGAAGCGACCCCTATTTCCTTATTCTTCATGAAAAGAGAGGAAGGGGTTGCAATTGAGCGCAAAGATCAAAGGCTCGATACTTGTCTGCCTTGGCGGTGCTAGTTACGGAATCATGGCCTCGTTGTCGAAGCGAGCAATGGGCGAAGGATTCGCATGGAACGAGGTGGTCGCAGCACAGCCAATTGGGGCGTGCGTGCTATACCTATGCGCACTTGCCACAGCAAAAGCACTGGGGCACCACTTTGTCTCCATCGAGTTGCGAAGCGCTGTTCGTCTAGGAGCAATGGGAGCATGCAGCATTCTCACAAGCGTGCTGTACAACGCTTCCCTAGCGCGTATCCCAGCCTCAATGGCTGTAGTTGTCCTATTCCAGTACACATGGATGGGAGTTTTATTTCAGACAATAGCCGAGAGGCGCCCTCCCAGCGTTACTCAAATAGCCTCGGCAGGACTTGCGGTACTAGGAAGCATTCTTGCAAGTGGCATGCTGTCCCAAACGAATTGGACGTTTGATCCTATTGGAATTGCACTTTGCTTTGCTGCGGCACTGTGCATGGCGGCGTTCATGCATGTATCGGGTCGCGTTGAGCCGGATGCAAACCCCCTCCAACGCGGAATTATCGCATGCATGGGAGCAACAATAATCGGAACGTTTGTCTGCCCCTCTATCTTAACCGGAGAAGCTTTGCAGAATGGCCTCTGGTCATATGGTCTTGCGTTGGGCGCTGCTGGCTTGTTTATGCCGATCCTTCTGTTTGGTTTTGCGACACCCCTCATCCCAGCAGGCACGGCCACGGTTTTAGCATCGTCCGAGCTCCCTGTAGGGATTGCCGCCGCTGCCGTTTTGCTTGGCGAGCCAATCGACATGCCTATGGCCATCGGCGTTATCGTTGTCCTTGCAAGCGTTTTTATCTCGGCGGCAAGCGCGAACGCAAACGCAGACACGGTAAGTTGAATTTCTCTTAAGAGGAAAATGGCTTTTTCCCAACGCCCCGAAAACAAAAATTCCAAATCATGGCACAAATCAATAGAATGAGGTTTCTAGAATAGATCAAGAGCAACGCAAAGACTGCGACTATCGGCTGCCCAACAGGACGATAAAACCGTTTGTTTTGCCGAGGCGCGCCCGCTGACCGTCATGTCCCGAGGGACGTGATGGGCACCACGCACACGCCGCTCGGCAGTCGTCTGGCGAACGGCGTGATGCCCACGAGCACCGCAAGAAACGACGGCTCGGGATTTCTTGCCGCAGGATTTGCGGCTATCTCGTCGCGCAGGCGCAGCAGGCTCTTTTCGACCTGGGGAATTCGTCAATGTGGGTTACGCTTCTCCCCTGGGCAAGGCTGGCTCATGTCTTACCACAGAACTTCGTGCCCGCAACCTCTACCGCACCGAACCCTTTAAGACGACGCACAACCATTCCATCGAGAAGGCGAGGACGGTATCCAAGGGGAACAAGGGGCATAATCAGCACCTTTCCCGTTTTCGAGCGTTAAATGATCCCGTTTTCGAGCGTTATGCAATCCCGTTTTCGAGGGAACCAAACAGAAAACGGGAAACGGCAACGCGAAACGCGATCTGGGACCCAGGCGTTGCCCAGCGAGCGCCGCCGTTCCCCTATTCCGCAAGCGTCAGCGTTACCGCAAGCTCGTCGCCCTCCCAATGCGCCGCCGCCTTCGCCCCCATCTTCTCGCAGAGGCTCGCCACAATGGAGAGTCCCAAGCCCGCCCCTTCCCCGTTGCGGGCGGCATCGGCTTTGTAGAAGCGATCGAACAGGCGCTCGGCATCGGGCGCGGTGCCTGCGGGCACCGCGTTGGCGAAGGAGAGGGTGCGCCCGCGCTGGATGATGCGCACGTCCCCCGCGCCGTGGCGCAGCGCGTTCGTCACCAGGTTGGCGAACACGCGCGCCAACGCGTCGGCGTCGGCGGTGGCAGAAAACTCCTCGTCGGCGAAATCGACCACGGGCGCCGTCCCGCGTTCCAGAAAGTCGGGGTAGGCCGCCGCCAGCACGTCCGCCAAAACCGGCAGCACCTCCACGCGTTCAAGCGTCAGCTCGGCGTCGGGGTCGGCGGCTTTCGCGTGGTCGAACAGGCGGTCGGTGAGCGTGCGCATGGCGGCAAGCCGCTCGCGCGCCTCCGCAACGCAGCGCGCGCGTTCAGCCTCGTCCTTGGTGCGCGCGTAGAGCTGCAAGTACCCCTGCGCGCCCGCCAGCGGCGTGCGGATGTCGTGCGAGAGCGCCGCCAAGTCCCGCCGAAACGTGCGCGCGTGCTCGACGGCGGCGGCGCTCGCCTCGCGCTGCGCATCCAGCGTGGCGTTCACCGCACGCGCCAGCGCGCGCGTGCCCGACGTGGCGAACTCCACGCCCGCGCGCTCGTTGCTCGCGGGGTCGCGCTCTTCCAAGAAGCGCGCCAGGCGGCGTAGCTCGCGCTCGTACAGCGCCACCGCTCCCGCCGCGCACGCAACGACAAGCACGAACCCCGCAAGCAGCAACTCGAACATGGCTACAGCTTCCTTCTCCTCATGACCAGCGCAACCAACGCGCTGGCGCATACGAACACGATGGCGCCCTCCATGCAGCCTCCCCACGGCAAAGGACCGTCCTGCAAGGCACTCATATCGGCGATTGGCATATGCTCGTACAGCTCCGTTGCCGCGCTGGGGCTCAGCGCCAGCGAGCACAAGCCCAAAAGCACGTGCTCCACGGCACCGCCCACCAGCAGAATCGCCGCCAGAATGCCCACCGTCTCGCTGCGGGTTATCGTTATCGCAAGCGTTGCCGCGGCAACGTAGCCGGAAAGCGTCACCGCCATCTGCGCCACCCAGCGCACGGCGTCCAACGGATTGGTGGGCGCCATGTCGTAGCCTGCCAGGCGAAAGCCCACATCGGACACAGCGTATGCGAAAATCGCGAACGCTGCCGAAACGATAAGCGTGGTCGTCGCCGCAGCCAGCGCCCACGACATCCTGCCGCCGCGCGCCTGCAGGTAGTTTTTGACGGCACCCGTCTTGAAGTCGGCGGAGAAGAGGGCGGCAAGCGCGATGCCGCACCACCATGGCAGTAGGGTGCCCGAGGTCATGCCGATAAAGTGGAACACGCTCAATCCCGGCGGCGCGTAAATGACCACGATGTTGAGCGGAAACACCTTGGAAAGCCCTGCGAACAGAGGGAAGAACATCACAAGCGCTGCGGACATGAGAGAGATGACCACGAACGCGGGTTCTTTGCGCGCGCGGAACAGCATGAGGCGGACCATGCTAAGCACGGCGACCACCCCCTCTCGCGGCGCTGCGGCGGGCGGGCGCGGCGGGCGCGGCGGCGCTTTCGGCATCGCTTCCCATGAGCGCCACGAAGTACTCCTCTATGTCACGCTCGTGCACGAACAGCTCCTCCACGACGATGCCCCGCTGCGCAAGCACCCGCCCCACCTCCTGCGGCGCGGCACCGCCCGAAACATGCAGCGCGTTGTCGGGCATGACGGTGAACGACGCCTGCGGAAA
Organism: Rubneribacter sp.; assembly: GCF_965361815.1. Lineage (NCBI taxonomy): Bacteria > Bacillati > Actinomycetota > Coriobacteriia > Eggerthellales > Eggerthellaceae > Rubneribacter > Rubneribacter sp. The sequence goes on along the minus strand of NZ_CBDTNW010000067.1, from coordinate 1,863 downwards.
CGCGGTTTGCAGCACCGAAAGCGCCAGCTCCGCGTCGGCGCAGCGCACGCTCAGGTAGTCGGCGCATTCCGCCTCCACTTCGGCTGCGGTCACCTCGCGCACAAGGCGTCCCTCGCGGATGACGCCGTAGCGCGTGGCCATGCGCTCCAGCTGGTCCAGCACGTGCGAGCTGATGAACACCGTGACGCCGCGCACCTCCGCCAGCCGCACGATGAGGTTGCGCACCTCGCGCACCACCTGCGGATCAAGCCCGTTGAACGGCTCGTCCAGCATGAGGATGTCGGGCGAACCCACCAACGCCATCGCCAGCCCCAGGCGCTGCTTCATGCCCAGCGAGTACTTCTTCGCCTTCTTGCGGGCAACGTCTGCAAGCCCCACCTGCTCCAACGCCTGCGCCGAGGCGGCCTTCGCGTCGGGCAGCCCCAGCGACAGGGCGCGGCAGCGCACGTTGTCCAACCCGGTGAGGCTGGGATAGAAGCCCGGCTCCTCGATGACGGCACCGATGCGGCGGCTGGTGGTGCCGGGCGCGAACTGCTCGCCGAAGATGCGCACGGTGCCCGCCGTCTGCGGCACCAGCCCGCAGATCATCTTCATGACCGTGGATTTTCCCGACCCGTTGCGCCCTACGAACCCGTAGATGTCGCCTTGTCGCACGGTGAGCGTCAAGTCGTCCACGGCGCGCTTGGCGCCGAACGTGCGCGTGAGGCCCGCTGTTGCAATGGCGTCCATAGTGCTCCTTCCTGCTTCGGTTGACGCTTCCACCTTAACGACGTGACTTCCGGAAACCTTCTGCAAAGTTACAAGAAAACGACAAGATGAGGAAGGGGGCGAGGTGACGTCGCGCAGCGACGGGGCAAGAGCGCTTTGCTACTCCGCCAGCTTGAAGCCGATGCCCCACACGGTTTCGATGTAGCCCTCGGTGTTCGTGCCCTTCAGCTTCGCGCGGATGTTGCCGATGTGCGTGTTCACGGTTTTCTCCTCAACCACCGGCTCCTCGTGCCATGCCGCAGCGAACAGCTCGCGTTTGGTGAACACCTTGCGCGGTCGGCGCATGAGCGCGCACACGAGGTCGAACTCCGTGCGCGTGAGGCGGATGGGCACGCCGTTTACGGAGAACGTGCGCGTATCCTCGTTGGCAGTCCAGGCGCGGAAGCGCAGGGTGCGCTCGGCATGCGGCGCGGCGGCGGGGCCGCTTGTCCGCGCGGCGTCGGTTGCAGCATCGGCTGCGTCACCGGCGGCTGGACGCATGTCGCAGACGCGGCGCAGCTGCACCTCGATGCGCGCCAGCAACTCGTCAAGATCGAAGGGCTTCACCAGGTAGTCGTCGGCGCCCGTGCGCAAAAGCGCCACCTTGTCGGAGACGGCGCCTTTCGCAGACGTCACGATGACGGGCGTGCCGCCCTGCGCGCGCACGAGCGCCACCACGTCCTCGCCAGGCAGCCCCGGCAGCATGAGGTCGCAAATCACCAGGTCGAAGCGGTGGGCGTCCAACAGAAGGCGCGCCTCGGTGCCCGAGAACGCCGGCGTGCACGCATAGCCCTCCTGCGCCAGAAACGAGCACGTCACGTCGCTGATGGCGGCATCGTCCTCCACCACGAGCACGGAAGGTTGCACGGCAGGCGCTGGGCCGGATGCGGCGGGAACGTGCGTGCCGGCAGGCGCAGCGGATGCGCCGGGTACATGCGCGGCATCGGATGCGCACGCGGCGGCAAGCGCATGCGCGGCATCGTGTGCGCGTGCGACGGCGGACATATGCGCGGCGGCGGACATATGCGCGGCGGCGGGTTCGTGCCCGGCAGCGGCCGCCGCGCTGCTTTGCGAAGAGAAATCTTTCATGCCGCCATTATACGCAACAAGAACCTC
>NZ_CBDTNW010000066.1:0-9534 GCF_965361815.1 Rubneribacter sp. | reverse complement strand
GGCGCCGTGTCCACCGGCATGCTCATGGCCATCTTCATGTCCAACGCCGGCGGCGCGTGGGACAACGCGAAGAAGTACATCGAGCAGGGCTTCCATGGCGGCAAGGGTTCCGATGCCCACAAGGCCGCCGTCGTGGGCGACACTGTGGGCGATCCGTTCAAGGACACCTCCGGTCCGTCCATGAACATCCTCATCAACCTGATGACCATCGTGTCGCTGACGTTCGCGCCGCTGTTCATCATGGTGCAGGGCCTGCTCTAGGCTGATCGCTGACGGCGCGCCTGGGGCGCGCGGGAGGCTTCGGGGCCCCGGCAACCGCGCCGGGGTCCCGTGCGTTTTCGGCACTTTTGCCGGCGCGGAGCGGAAGGCTGCGTTGTGCTACACTGGGCCTCGCGGATGCGGCGGATCGGTGAAAGGGAGGCGCGCGATGGCGAGCAAGAAACCTTCGGCGAACGCGAAGCGGACCGCTGCGTTCAAGGCGGGCCTTGGGAGCATGGACGATGTCTTCGAGCGCGAACGCGCCCGCAAGGAGCGCAGCGCCGAGGAGCGCGAGGAGGCGCTCGTGCGGAAGGCATGCCTGTCGAAGAGGCGCTACGGCAGCCGGGCCGATGCGGAGGATGCGGCCCGCGCTTGCGCTGCGCATGGCGCGCCGAGGCTGCATTGCTACCGCTGCCCGCATTGCGGTGGCTGGCACCTCACCTCCAAGCCCGAGCGCTGAGCAGCTGCGGGCGCATGCCGCATGGGAGCACGGTGTGGGGCACGGAAGGCGAAAGGGCGCGGCCGCACCGCGACCGCGCCCTCGTTTTCGCTTGAAGCCCCTGGTAGAGAAGTCTTCTTACACGATGCCCTGGGCCATCATGGCGTCGGCAAGCTTCTTGAAGCCGGCGATGTTGGCGCCCATGACGTAGTTGCCCTCGTGGCCGTACTCGCGCGCGGCGTCGTCGGCTGCGTGGTAGATGCTCTTCATGATGCCCTGCAGCTTGGCATCCACTTCCTCGAACGTCCAGGACAGGCGCTCGGAGTTCTGCGACATCTCCAGGCCGGAGGTGGCCACGCCGCCGGCGTTGGCCGCCTTGCCGGGCAGGAAGGTCACGCCGTTCTCGATGAGGTAGTCGGTGGCGTCCATGGTGGTGGGCATGTTGGCGCCCTCGGCGACCACCTTGCAGCCGTTTGCGACCAGCTGCTTGGCGTCGTCGATGAACAGCTCGTTTTGCGTGGCGCAGGGCAGGGCGACGTCGCACGGCACGCTCCACACGCCGCGACCCTCGTGGTACTCCACGCCCTCGCGGCGCTTGGCGTACTCGCTGATGCGGGCGCGCTCCACTTCCTTGATCTGCTTGACCAGGGCCACGTCGATGCCGGCGGGGTCGTGGATCCAGCCGGTGGAGTCGGAGAGGGTGACCACCTTCGCGCCCAGCTGCTGGGCCTTCTCGGTGGCGTAGATGGCCACGTTGCCCGAGCCGGACACGACGACGGTCTTGCCCTCGAGGGAGTCGCCGTGGCATTCCAGATGCTCCTGCGCGATGTAGACCAGGCCGTAGCCCGTGGCCTCGGTGCGCGCGAGCGAGCCGCCGAAGGTGAGGCCCTTGCCGGTGAGCACGCCCACCCATTCGTTGCGGATGCGCTTGTACTGGCCGAACATGTAGCCGACCTCGCGCGCGCCCGTGCCGATGTCGCCAGCCGGCACGTCGGTGTCGGCGCCGATGTGGCGACACAGCTCGGTCATGAAGGACTGGCAAAAGCGCATGACCTCGCCGTCGGACTTGCCTTTCGGGTCGAAGTCAGAGCCGCCCTTGCCGCCGCCCATGGGCAGCGTGGTCAGGCTGTTCTTGAAGATCTGCTCGAAGCCGAGGAACTTGATGATGCCCAGGTTCACCGACGGATGCAGGCGCAGGCCGCCCTTGTAGGGCCCCAGGCAGCTGTTGAACTGCACGCGGAAGCCGCGGTTGACCTGGACCTTACCCTCGTCGTCAACCCAGGGGACGCGGAACATGACCACGCGCTCCGGCTCCACGATGCGCTCCAGGAGGCCGGCCGCCTCGTACTCGGGGTGCGCCTCGATGACCGGCTCCAAGGAACGCAGCACCTCGGTGACGGCCTGGATGAACTCCGGCTGGCTGGCGTCCTTCGCCTTGACCTGCTCGATGACTCGATCGACGTAACTCAATTCGGACCTCCTTAACGCACGTGCAGTTCGCAATGCGCACCATTATAAGGAGGAGGCCGCGCGCAAGGCGATTATTTAAACGACTCGAAACAAAAACGGCTCCGGGCGGGGGCGGAAGCGGGGAGAGCGAGGCGCGGGGCATGCGCGGCGGAGGCATCGCGTCGGGCGCGGGCGGCGGCGGGAGGGGCCGCTGCGTGAAGGCCGCCGGCCTTTGGCACCGGATACCGCCCGATGCGGTAGAATCGTCACGTTGCGAAGGAGGATCGAGCATGAACGAGATCAAGTGCCCCCAGTGCGGGACGGTGTTCCAGGTGGACGAGACGGGCTATGCGAAGATCGTGAGCCAGATACGCGATCGCGAGTTCGCCCGCGAGCTGGAGCAGCGCGAGCGTCATCTGGCCGAGAGGCAGGAGCAGGCGGTGCGCCTGGCGGTGGCCCAGGAGCGGCAGCGCGCCCAGGAGGGCGCATCGGCCCACGCGGCGCGCATCGCGGAGCTGGAGGCCTTGCTGGAGGCGGCCAAGCGCGAGGGGGTCGCCGGCATGGAGGCGCTCAAGCGCGACCAGGAGGCGCGCGAGCGCGCCGTCCGCGCCGAGCACGCCCGCGCCCTGGCCGACGCGGCGGCTGAGCGGGGCGCGCGCGTGGCCGAGCTGGAGCAGAAGCTGGCCGCGCAGGCGGCGTCGTTTTCGGCCGAGAAGCAGCTGGCGGCATCCGAGGCGCGTGCGGAGGTCGAGCGGGAGCGCGACGCTTTGGCAGCGCAGGTGGAGCTTGTGCGGGCCGAGGGGGAGCGGGCGGCCGTTGCCCTGCGCGAGGAGATGGCCACCAAGCTGCGGGCCAAAGACGAGCTCATCTCCTACAAAGACGAGGAGATCGCCCGCTACAAGGACATGAAGGCGCGCCTGTCCACCAAGATGGTGGGGGAGTCGCTCGAGCAGCACTGCGAGGCCGAGTTCAACAAGCTGCGCGCCACGGCGTTTCCCCGCGCGTACTTCGAGAAGGACAACGACGTGGTGGACGGCACGAAGGGCGACTACGTGTTCCGCGAGCACGACGAGGACGGCACCGAGGTGGTGTCCATCATGTTCGAGATGAAGAACGAGAACGACGAAACGGCCACCAAGCACAAAAACGAGGACTTCCTCAAAAAGCTCGACGCCGACCGGCGCAAGAAGGGCTGCGAGTACGCCGTGCTCGTCACGCTGCTCGAACCTGAAAGCGAACTGTACAACGAGGGCATCGTGGACGTGGGCTACCGCTACGAGAAGATGTACGTGGTGCGCCCGCAGTTCTTCATCCCCATCATCTCCATCCTGCGCAACGCGGCGCTGTCGGCCATGACGTACAAGGCGGAGCTTGCCCGCGCCCGCAGCCAAAACGTCGATGTCACGCGTTTCGAGGAGCAGATGGAGGAGTTCAAGGCGAAGTTCGGCCGCAACTACGAACTGGCCAGCCGCAAGTTTCAGCAGGCCATCGACGAGATAGACAAGACCATCGACCACCTGCAGAAAACCAAGGACGCGCTTTTGGGCAGCGAGCGCAACCTGCGCCTTGCCAACGACAAGGCGCAAGATCTCACCATCAAGCGCTTGACCCGCAACAACCCCACCATGAAGGCCGCCTTCGAGGCCGCGCGGGAGGAGGGGGAGGAGGGCGCGTGACGGGCCCGGCGGGGAAATACGGCGCGCGCAAAGCGCCCCCATGCGGTAAGATGGCTTCTTCGCGATAAGGTCGGATGCGGGGAAGGGGCGGCGTGGAGGTACTGGCGGCAATGGCGGCGGGGGTGCTGGTGGGGGCGACCGTGTTCCCCGAGCGGCTCAAAGGCGTGCTCGAGAAGCTCACGCTCGCGGCAACGGGCCTGCTCATCTTCGCGATGGGCGCGACGCTGGGCGGGCGCGAGGCGTTTTTGGAGGAGCTTGCCGCGGTAGGCTGGGCAAGCGCGCTGTTCTGCGTCGTGCCCGCAGCGCTGTCCACGGCGGCGGTGTACGCGCTCACAAGCGCGTTCATGGGCGATATCGCGCGCCGTCCGGCGGGACCGCGCGTGGAGTCCGCACGCGAGGACGCCTCGGCGGGCGGTGGCGAGGCGGTCATGATAGGCGTGGCGGTGGGCGCGCTCGTGCTCGGCGCGGCCTACGGCCTTGCGGGCGCGTCGCTGGCGCCTCTTGACGCGGTGGCCCGGCATTCGGATGCCGTCCTGTACGCGCTCATGTTCCTGGTCGGCATCAGCGTGGGCGGCAGCCGCGGGCTTGTGGGCAAGCTGCGGCAGTACCACGTGCGCGTGCTCATCATCCCCGCCGGCATCGTGGCCGGCTCGGTGGCCGGCGGGCTTCTGTGCGCGCCGCTTGCAGGGCTTTCGCTTCCCGAGGGCGCGGCCGTGGCGTCGGGGCTTGGCTGGTACAGCCTCGCCGGCGTCATGATGACCGGCATCGCCGGCGCGCAGGTGGGCAGCATCACGTTTCTGGCGAACCTCTTGCGCGAGATCCTGTCGTTTTTCTGCATACCGTGGATAGCGCGGCACCTCAACTACCCCACCTGCATCGCGCCCGCCGGCGCCACGAGCGAGGACACCACGCTGCCCATGATGATCCGCTGCACCAACGGCGAGACGGTGGTGCTCTCGGTGCTCAACGGTGTCATCTGCTCGGCGTTGGTGCCCGTGCTGATAGAGGGCTTTCACCAGCTCATGTAGGGTGCCGCAACAGCGCCGCGCCACCGCAGGCGACCGCCCCCTCCGCGTCCCTCGCCCCTTCGAGTTCCCTCCGCCCGCCGCCCCCCTCCGCCTCCCTGGCCGAGCTTGCGCCATTTCCGAAAACCCGCAAAACCGTTGTGCGACCGCGTCCGGGGCGCTAGCATGGGCGGGGTCGGCATGGGGGCCGGCGCCGACGAGGGGGATGATCCTATGTACAAGCCCTTTCCGCTGAAGGGTCTGCGCTTTTCCATCTCGCCCGAAACGCAGGCCAACGTCGCCCGCGCCGAGCACGCGCTCGTGCGCATGGAGGACAAGGCGCTCAACGGCCGCGCGGGCGGTTCGCTTCGGCGGGTGCTGTCGCGGCTTGAGGCGGTTTCCGCCATCCGCATCGAGGGCAAGGCGCTGCGCCTCATGGCGCTGCTCCGGTTGGAGGCCTGCGCGGCGAGCGAGGGCGATGCCCGCGCGTGCGCAGAGCCCTTCGACCTTTTCGGCTTCGAGCGCGAGGAGGAGAGGCGGGCGGCGGTGGAGGTGCTGCGCTTCGAGCGGGTCCTCGACCGCATCTACGGCCCCAAGCCCCCCGCCTCCCCGTTTTCCCTGGAGGATCTGCTCGACATCCACTCCATCGCGTGTTTGGGGCGTCCGGCCAAGGAGACCGGCTCCGGGCTGCGTCGGCGGAAGTGGTCGGTCGATGGGGACAGCCCCGCCGCGAAGGTGTACAAGCCCTCGCCGGCCGAGGAGGTTCCCTCGCTCGTGGACGACCTCGTGGCTTTCGTGCGCCATGAGGCGTACAGCCCCATCACCCAGGTGGCCATCGCGCATTTCCAGTTCGAAAGCATCAAGCCCTTCAAGTCGGGTATGGACAAAACCGGGCGGCTCATGTGCCACGACATCCTTCGCCGCCGCGGCCTCATGACCGGCGTGGTGGCCCCTATCGGCCTCGAGCCGGCCATCGACACGGCGAGCCACGCCCAAGCCCTGCTGCCGTACAACTTCGGCGTGTCCATAGACAAGGCGAACTTCATGGCGATCATCGACCAATGGGTCGATTTCTGCGCGTTGTCGGCGGAGGCGTCGGCGCGCGTGGCCGACGTGTACCTTGACGCCATCCTCAAGGTGAGGGAGTCGTGGGTAGACGACTTCGGCAGGCCGAACAAGGGGTCGGCCCTTGAGGCGCTGCTCGATTTGCTCCCGGGCACGCCGGTGCTCACGGTGAGGCAGGCGGCGGCGCTCACGGGCAAAAGCCTGTCCTCCGCCAACGACGCGCTGCTCAGGCTCGAGCGGGCGGGCGTTGTGGAGGAGGCGGATCGGTTCCAGCGCGGCCGCCTGTTCGTGGCTCGGCGCGCCGTGGACGTGCTCGAGGAGCTGGCGAAGCGCATCACGCCCGACCGCCCGGTCGATCGCGACTCGCTGGCCTGAGCCTTCTCGCTTGCGCCTTTCGCCCTTGCCCTCGCCGGCGCCGCCGGCGTCGGGCGCCTGCGCGTCCGCGTTCGGCGATTGCGGCTTTTCCGGGTTCCCGCAAAACGTCCCAAGGGGGATTGCGCCCTTCGTATACTCGGGCTGCGGCCGAGGGCGGACGCGCCGCGAGGCCGCGAACGCGAGAAGAGACGAGAGGAGAGGGAAGCCATGACGGAGGCGAGGCGAGGTTTAAGCGGTTTGAGCATGAGACGGCGCCGGTTTTTGCAGCTTGCCGCGGGGACGGCTGCGGCTGCGGCGTCGGGGGCGTTTCTGGGATCGTGCGCCCCGAAGGCGGCCGAGGAGGACGCGGGGGGCGCGAGCGAGCCGGCGGGCACCGGGCAGCCGGATTACGACAAGATCGTGCGCACGGTGTGCGCTCCCAACTGCGTGGGCAGCTGCGGCATCAACGCCTACGTGAAAGACGACGTGATAGTGAAGGTGGAGCCGGCCGATTTTCCCGACAACGCCTACCATCGCATCTGCCTGCGCGGCGTGTCGAACGCCCTGCAGCGCGTGTACTCGCCCGACCGGGTGAAGTACCCCATGCGGCGCACGGGCGAGCGCGGCAGCGGCGAGTTCGAGCGCATCAGCTGGGAGGAGGCCATCGACCTTATCTACGAGAAGATGCAGCACAACATGGACACCTACGGGCCCACGGCGAACGCGTTTCTGGGCATGACCGGAAACTACGGCGTGTTCCCCCAGATCATTGATTCGCTTTTGGCCATGACCTACGACGGCACGTCGTTCACGAACTTCGGCATCATGGGCGACAACGCGTGCAACATGGGGTTTTTGCCCACGCTGGGCGTGCAGCAGGACGGCAGCTCGTGGGAGGACCTCATCGGGTCGAAGGCCATCATCATGTTCGGCTGCAACTACGCCGAGACGAACATGCAGGAGATGCACTTCATCTTCGACGCGCAGGAGGCCGGCAGCAAGCTCGTCGTGGTGGATCCGCGCTTCTCGCGCACGGCGGCGAAGGCCGACAAGTGGGTGCCCATCCGCCCCGGCACCGACGCGGCGCTCGCCTTGGGCATGATGAACTGGATTGTCGCCAACAACAGGCACGACGAGGACTACATCAGAACCTGCACCAACGGCGCGTTCTTGGTGGACCTCGCCACCAAGAAGCTTGTGCGCCTGGGCGAGGACTACGCCGTGTGGGACGAGGCTGCGGGCAAGGCCGTGCCCGTGGCGGCGCTGCCCGACGACGCGAAGCCCGCCTACCCCTCGGTGCGGGTGAGCGGCGAGGTGCCGAAGGAGGCCGAGGTGCCGCAGACAGCGGCGCTTACGGGATCCTACGAGGTGGAGGTCGATGGCCGGACCGTGAGCGCGAAGCCGGCGTTCCAGCTGCTCGTTGAGTCCCTGGAGGCGTACTCGCCCGAGGTCGCGAGCGAGATCTGCGAGGTGCCCGCCGACGACATCGTGGCGCTGGCCGATCTCTACACCACCGAGACGCCCGCCTGCCTGCGCGTGAGCCAGGGGACGAACCGCTACTGGAACGGGCATCTTCCCACGCGCGCCCTCATCCAGATGGCGGCCATCACGGGCAACATCGGAAAGCCCCACGCCAACGTCAACTGGGCCGGCGGCAGCCTCATGCGCATCCTGTTCTCGCTCGGGCCCACGGCCGTCACCACGCGCGAGGGCCATGCGTCCACGTCGCTGCCGGGATCGCAGTGGTACGACATCGTGGCGTCCCAGGACCCGTACCCGGTCAAGCTGCTCTGGACGCACAACTACGGCTGGGGCACGCAGGGACCCGACCGCAACCGCATGGAGCGGGAGGTGCTGCCCCAGCTCGACTTCATCATCGTGTCCGACTCCATCATGACGCCCGGCGCCCAGTACGCCGATCTTGTTCTGCCGGTGACGAGCTACTACGAGGAGCCTTTCGAGATCGTGGCGGCGTGGTCGTCGATGTACGTGCAGGTGCGCGAGCAGGCCATCAGCCCTATGTTCGAGGCGAAGACCGACTATCAGGTGGCCCAGATGCTGGCCGAGCGGTTCGGCATCCTCGAGGAGACGGAGTGGCGCCTCGACATCGAGGAGTACGGGCGCGACCACATCCTCAAGGAGAGCGTCACGCCCGAGTTCGCGGAGATCGACTTCGACGAGCTTATGGAGAAAAAGGTGGTGCGGGCGAACTTCCCGGAGAACTACGTGGCGTTCGAGAGCATGCGCTTCGCCACTCCCAGCGGCAAGATAGAGCTTTACACCGAGGATCTGACGGAGTTCGGCGAGGAGCTGGCCTGCCATTACGAGCCGCTCGAGGGCAACCGCTCGCCAGCTGCCGCGACGTATCCGCTCACGTTCATGAACTGCCGCACCGTGTACACGACGCACTCCCAGCACGTGCAGCTGCCGTGGATCCGCGAGGTGGCGCCCGAGCCGCGGCTTGAGATGGCGCCTGCGGACGCCGAGGCGCGCGGCATCGCCACCGGCGATGTGGTGGAGGTGTTCAACGATCGCGGCTCCTACAAGGTGAAGGCGCTCGTCACCCCCGAGATCAAGCCCGGCTGCCTCAACCAGCGGCAGGGGTGGTGGCCCAAGGACTTCCCCGAGAACACCCATTACAGCGCCCTCATCCAGATGACGCTCAATCCGGCGCAAGACGCCATATCCGAGACGAACTTCGCGCCTTACGACAACCTCGTCGAAGTGAGAAAGGCCTAGGTGACGTGCCATGACGAAGTACGGATTCGCAATCAACCTGCACAGGTGCATAGGATGCCGCACCTGCTCGATCATCTGCAAGATGGAAAACGGCGTGGCCGACGGCCTGTTGCGCATGCGCGTCCTCAACGACGCGGAGGAGCTTGTCCACGACGTGCCGACGGGGGAGTACCCGAACCTTTCCATGACGTGGACGCCCGTCCCGTGCCAGCACTGCGACGACGCCCCCTGCGTGGCGGCGTGCCCCACCGGGGCCACTGAGAAGCGCGCGGACGGCATCGTGACCGTCGACAAGGAGGCGTGCATCGGCTGCAAATCGTGCATGGAGGCATGCCCCTACGGCGCGCGCCAGTACGACGAGGAGTCGAACACGGTGGACAAATGCACGCTGTGCGCCCATCGCCTTGACGCGGGGCTGGGCACCACGGTCTGCCAGATAGCCTGCCCGGGGCGCGCCATCGTGGTGGGCGATCTGGACGATCCGGAATCCGAGGTGTCAAAGATCGTCGCCGAGCGCAAAACGACGCTCCTTTTGGAGGAGGAGGGCACC
>NZ_CBDTNW010000065.1:0-42557 GCF_965361815.1 Rubneribacter sp. | reverse complement strand
GAGCTGTCAAAGTACAAAATCCAACAGTTTAAAAAGTTCAGAAACTCACGATTTGGGTCTTGACTTCATATAGCTGGTCTCCTCTCTCTTTGCCCCTTCTCCTTGCGTTCCATGATAGCCCCCTCCAAGCGGCTCCCCGATTCAAAGACGATAGCGTTAGGATTGCGATTCATTAATGGTTGTTGCGGCAACCGCTGATGGGTCGGAAGGCGCGGCGGCTCGCCTCGCCGCCCCTCCTTGTCCCGGCCCTCCTTGCCAATTCGCAAGGAAAACGCAAGCGCGCCGCAATGAAGCCTTCGCCCGCTCTGCGCTATGATGCGAACAAGGCAAGGCCGTCTCTCCCTCGGCGGCCGCCAAAACGAAAAAGGCGGGGCGCATGGCCCCGCCTTTCTTTTCGTATTCGTATCCCGAACGCCGCGCCCGGCACCGGCCTCACAAACGGCCTGCAAGCGCCCCCTCGCTCTGCACGATGGCCTCGACCTCCGCTATCAGGGCCTCCCCGTACGCATCCTGCCCTACCCCGTTCTGCGGCCCCGCGTCCGGCGTCGCGACGCGCCCCTTCGCAACGGCGTCCCGCACAAAGAACCCGTCCACCGCAAGGGAGCCCTCGTCAAGGGCGCGGCGCAGATCGTCCGCGTCCATGCTCCCGGACGCCCACGCCGCGCGCAGCGCCAGCTCGCCCTCGCTCAGCGAACGCACCTCCAGGATGCGGCGCGCGAAGCTTGGCGCCAGCTCGTCCACGCTAGCCACCTTGACGTCCTCGCCGGCCTGCGGTGCGTGCAGGTAGAACCCGTCCCCCAAATACAGGGCCACGTGGTACACGTCTCCGGCGCGATCGAAGAACAGCAGGTCGCCGGGCAGCAGGTCATCGAACCTGACCGGTTCGCCCTCGTGCTGCATGTCGTAGGTCGTGCGGCCAAGCGTGATGCCGAACGCCTCCCTGAACGAATGATAGATCAAACCCGAGCAATCAAGGCCGTCGGACGAGGCGCCGCCCCACACGTAAGGCGTCCCGATGTGCGACGTGGCCTCGGCCAGCAGCGCGGCGATGGTGCGGTTGTTGTCCACCGTTTTGTAGTCGAGCACCTCGTCGAATCGGTCCAGCTCATACGTCTCTATCAGGCCGATGATCTTCCCGGCGTACTGCGTGTCGGTGGCGTAGCGCCCCTGCAGGTACTGGGCGGCCTCGCGATAGGTGCTGGCGTTCTCGCGCCAAGCGCCCTGGTAGTAGCTGCCCATGTCGTCTCGCAGCAGGCAGGCGTAATCGCGCAACGAGTCCGACACCGTGTCGTAGGAGCGGAAGCTGCCAAGCACTTGGTAGAGCGTCCCCGCCCCGTTGTCCTCGGACGTGAGCAAAGACACGCTGCGCTGTCGGCCCTGTCCGTCGGTCCAGGCGCCCTTGATGCCGAAGAGGTTGTTGTGGGGAGCCGCCGCAAGCTGGCTGGTCCCCGAGCCGCTTTCAAGGATGGCCTGGGCTATCATGACCGAGGCGTACAGCTGGTGCTCCTGGGCGATGGCGCGCGCCTGCTCGCCGATGAGGGCGATGAACTTCTCCGTGTCCATGTCCTCGGTGTAGCGGTGCACCACGGGGATGGCGGTGGTGTCGGCGCGCCAAGAGCTGAGCGGAGAACCAGAAGCGTGCGCGGAATCGGCGGCCGCGCCCTCAACCCGCAGCGAAGGAACGCTCGGATCCTGGTTCTCGGGCGCAGGACCAGGGACGTCTCCCTCGTCTGCGTCCGAACCGTCCTGCGCAGGCTCATCGGGGCCAGCGCCGTCTTCCGTCTCCGCGTCGTCGCCGACGCCCTGAGCCGGATCGTTCGCATCGGCGTCGTCATCGGCCCCCGCGTCGTCGCCGGCCCCTGCGTCGTCGCCGGCGCCCTGCGCGGGATCGTCCGCATCGGCGTCGTCATCGGCCGCGCTTCCCGCGTCGCCGTCGGCATCCTCGTCGGCCGCGCCGTCATCGCCCTGGACGGGCTCCTCCGCATCGGCGCCATCGTCGGCCCCGGTGCCCGCATCGGCGCCCTCCCCGTCCGCAGGCGCATCCGCGTCGTCGGAAGCGGAACCGTCCCCGGCACCCGCAGATCCAACGCCAACGTCCGACGCGCCGCTTCCGGGCAGGCCGGCCTCAGCTTCGGCGGACGCGCCGCCCTCGGACGCAATCGGAACCCGCGACCCGGCGGAGACCGTGCCAAGGCCGGTTCCCGCTTCGTCCTTCTTGCCATCAACCTCGCCGGCGCTCTGCCGTTCCGGCGATTCGTCCCAGCCCTCTTTCGCTGTCCGAGATCCAGCCGCATCCGAAGAACCCGGTTGGGCAACGGCCCCAACAGTGGGCACGGACGCCGCCAGCATCACGGCTATCGCAGATGAGATCACTTTTCCTTTGTCCATGTTCGGTTCGCACCTTCTTTCCCGGTCGCATTCTCCGCCGAACAGCTTCCGAGAATCTCCTCGCAGTTTCGGAGGGCTTCCCCTCGCACGGCGCGGGGCCTCCTTCAAACAGCTCGACTTCCGTTAAAGGCAAGCAGCCTCCAACAGTATGAACGTTCAGCTTTATCTGGTACAGTAAAAATACCATATTCGGGAAATTCTCCGGATCCCCCTTGCCCCATCGAAAACCAGTCGAAAACCCCGGCGCAGGCCCCTTCCCTTCTTCGACCGCTCGCATCCGCCCCGGACCGCATGCGGCGCGCCTGCCCGGCCGGCACGCAAACCCCCTAGGGGCAGATCGCGTTGCCCATCCTGGGGAAAGTCGGCTACACTGGGCACGCACCAGAAGAGGAGGCGCATGCCGACATACCCGCCCAGCTTGCAATTGCACCGCATTCCGAATGGTTCGATTGGGACATCCAGGACGCAGCGAACAGACAACAGGAGGAGCCATGCAAAAGTTCATCGCGGAGGAATCGTTTTGGGAGCTGTTCCCCGAGGCGGCGATCGGGGTGGTTGTCGCAACCGGCATGAAGCCCACCGGGGAAGTGCCTTTCGAGGACAGCGCGGCCATCGCAAAGCTGCTCGCCGAGGCCAACACGCAGGCCGATCGCCATCTCACAAGCAACACCATCTCGCAAAACGAGGCCGTGCGCGTGTGGCGCGAGGCCTACCAGAGGTTCAAGACGAAAAAGGGCGCGCGCTGCTCGATCGAGAACCTGCTCAAGCGCGTGCTCAAAGGAAATCCCGTGGGGTCCATCACGCCGTCGGTGGACATCTACAACGCCGTCTCGCTCAAATACGCGCTGCCCGTGGGCGGCGAGGACATCGACTCGTTCGAAGGCGACCTGCGCTTGGGCATCACCGAGGGCGGCGACGCCTTCTGCGCGCTCGGCGAGGACGAGAACGATCCCACGCTGGCCGGCGAGCTGTGCTATCGCGACGATGCGGGAGCCGTGTGCCGTTGCTGGAACTGGCGCGATGGCCGTCGCACCGCCCTGTCCGACGATTCAAAGAGCGCGTTTCTGGTGATCGAATGCGTCGATCCAACGCGCCTCGGCGATCTGGACGCGGCGCTTCGCGAGCTTGCCCAGCTTGTCGAGCGCTTCCTCGGCGCCTCCGTCGAAACGCGCGCCATCGTCGACCGCGCGCACCCTGATCTGGTCATCGTCCCCTGACCAAACCAGCCGGACGCCACGCCGCCAGCGAGCGCCTCAAATTGCCGCCGTTCCCGCGGAAATGCGCAGACGCTTTGCAGACAAGATGGCCCATTATGAAGCATGACGTCGTATTTGCCGATAGCTTTGAAGAGGACTTGTCCTCGCTAGCAGCTTACGAAATGCAGTTCACCCTGTCTTTAGATGCGGTTTTCGAGCACTTCGACGCCATTGTGGACGAAGTGGCTTGCGCGCTTGAATTGCTTCCCGAGCGTTATCCGGAGAAGACCTCTGGTTTCACAAGCGCGAAAAGACGCAAATACACCATTGGGAAGTATGCGGCGTTCTACCAGGTTGACGAAGCTGCCCGCATTGTGCGCGTCGAGCGGCTCCTTCACAGCAAAGCCAACTTCGAGCGCATACATTTTGGGAATTGAGGTCCGTGCGGCGAGGCACGCCGCACGGACGGAGCACGCACATGAAACGCAAGGCCGCTACACTGCGGCAAGCGCCTGGTCCACGTCGGCCAGCAGATCCTCCGTGGCCTCGATGCCGCACGAGAGGCGCACAAGGTCGGGCGCGATGCCGGCGGCGGCCAGCTCCTCATCGTTCATCTGGCGATGCGTGGAGGCGGCCGGGTGCAGCACGCAGGTGCGCGCGTCAGCCACATGCGTGGCGATCTGCGCCAGCTTGAGGTTGGCCATGAACGTCTCGGCCGCCGCACGTCCGCCTGCCACGCCGAAGCTCACCACGCCGCTCGCGCCGTTTGGCAGGTACTTCTTGGCCAGCTCGTGCTGCGCGTCGCCGGGCAGGCCCGGGTAGCGCACCCACGCCACCTTCGGATGGGCCGCCAGGTGCTCGGCCAGCGCCAGGCCGTTTTTGTTGTGCTGGGCCATGCGCACATGCAGGCTTTCCAGCCCCAGGTTCACCAGGTAGGCGTTCTGCGGTGCCTGAATTGAGCCAAGATCGCGCATGAGCTGGGTCGTCGCCTTCGTGATGAAGGCGCCGGCCAGGCCGAAGCGCTCCGTGTACACCACGCCGTGGTAGCTCTCGTCAGGCTGCGTGAGGCCGGGGAACTTGTCCGCATGCGCGTTCCAGTCGAAACGTCCCGCATCAACAACGGCACCGCCCACGCTGGCACCGTGGCCGTCCATGTACTTGGTGGTGGAGTGCGTCACGATGTCGGCGCCCCATTCGATGGGTCGGCAGTTCACCGGCGTGGGAAACGTGTTGTCCACGATGAGCGGCACCCCGTGCGCGTGCGCGGCTTTGGCGAAGCGCTCTATGTCGAGCACGGCGAGCGCGGGGTTGGCAACGGTCTCGCCGAACACGGCCTTCGTGGTGGGCCGGAACGCCGCCTCAAGCTCCGCATCCGGGCAGTCGGGCGCCACGAACGTGAACTCCACCCCCATGCGGCGCATGGTGTGGGCGAACAGATTGTACGTGCCGCCGTAAATGGCCGAGCTGGCCACCACATGGTCGCCCGCGCCGGCGATGTTGAACACGGCGAAGAAGTTGGCCGCCTGCCCCGACGACGTGAGCATGGCCGCCGCGCCGCCTTCCAGCTCGGCTATCTTGGCCGCCACGGCGTCGTTCGTGGGGTTTTGCAGCCGTGTGTAGAAGTAGCCGGCCTCCTCGAGGTCGAACAGGCGGCCCATATGCTCGCTCGTGTCGAACTTCCAGGTGGTGGACTGGTAGATGGGCACTTGGCGGGGCTCGCCGTTGCCGGGGCGGTAGCCGCCCTGCACGCAGACGGTGGACAGTGACTCGCTCATGAAACGCTCCTTGCGTTACGGGTTCAATGCGACCGGCTCATTATAGCGACGCGGCCCGAACCCCGGTAGCGGCCGGTTTCGGATAATGGGCAATCTCTTTTTACGATAACCGGATTATCTGCTGAAAGGATGACCTGCGAACGAACCGACATCGACACGCGGCGCCAACCCTCACGCGCGCGTTGCCAACCCCTCGCCTGCTGCGCGTTCGCATGCGTGCCGCCCCTTGCCAGCGAACGCGCCCGGGCGCCGCCAGACGCGGGCGCAACAAACGGCGAACTCGGATTCCGCCTGCTGCGCACGCGATAACCTGTCATCGCTTTTACGTATAGCCTAGCTATCTGTTTTGCGCGTTGACGACGCAGGGACTGTCGTACAATGGACGCTCGCACCAACCGCACGCCACCGGACGAAGAAGGAGCCTTCATGCCCATCAGAATCCCCGACTCCCTGCCCGCCACCGACATCCTGGAAGGCGAGAACATCTTCGTCATGACCGAGCACCGGGCCATGCACCAAGACATCCGCCCCTTGAAGGTGCTCCTGGTCAACCTCATGCCCACCAAGATAGTCACCGAGACGCAGATCATGCGCAAGCTCTCGAACACGCCGCTGCAGGTGGAGGTGGAGCTTGTGCAAACAGCGAGCCACGTTGCCAAGAACGTGTCCGAACAGCACCTTGAGGCGTTCTACACCACGTTCGACCAAATCAAGGACCAGCGCTTCGACGGCATGATCATCACGGGCGCACCGGTGGAGCTGCTGGACTTCGAGGATGTGGATTACTGGGACGAGCTGGCCGCCATCATGGACTGGTCGGCCGCCAACGTCCATTCCACGTTCCACATCTGCTGGGGCGCGCAGGCGGGCATCTACCACCACTACGGCATCCCCAAGTACGAGCTGCCCGAAAAGCTCTTCGGCGTATTCGACCACACCGTGGTCAAGCCGTCTTCGCCGTTGGTGCGCGGCTTCGACGACACGTTCCGCGCGCCGCACTCCCGTTTCACCGAGGTGCGCGCCGCCGACATCGAGGCGCATCCCAGCTTGGAGCTGATCGCCACGTCGGAGGAGGCCGGCGTCTACATAGCCAAGAGCACCGACAGCCGCCACTTCTTCGTGTTCGGCCATCCCGAGTACGACGCGGGCACGCTGCAGGCTGAATACGAGCGCGACATCGCCAAGGGAATGGACATGGCGCTGCCCGCCCACTACTTCCCCAACGACGACCCCGCGCAGCAGCCGCGCTCCACATGGCGCGCCCACGCGCAGCTTTTGTACACGAACTGGCTGAACTACTATGTGTACCAGACCACGCCTTACGACCTTGACAAGGTGGGATCGGACGATGACGGAATCCAAGCGTAGCCGTCCACGCTACCGCATCCGCCCCGTGACGACGCCTCTGCCCTCGCGCGGGATGCGAAACGGGGCGAAACGGCAAGACGACACCACGCAAACTGCCGGGGCGGGCGCACCCGACCCGTTCGTCCGTCCCGAAGCCGAAGACGACGACGGCTACGACCCGTTCTCCGACCGCCCGCCCGATCCCGAGCCCGCGTTCCAAGAAGACCCCTGGCGATGAGGGGCAAAGCGCCGGCCGCCCTCGAACGAACGCGCCAAGCGCCCCCGGCGGAAGCGCCCCGCCCTCAGCGCCCTTCGGCCTCCACGGCCGCCCGGTAGGCGGCGCGCTTGGCTTCCCAGTAGGAGGCATCCTCGGCGGTGATGGGGCGCAGCACGCGGCAGGGATTGCCAGCTGCCACCACGTTTTCGGGAATGTCCCTGGTCACCACCGAACCGGAGCCGATCACCGTGTTGCTGCCGATGGTCACGCCCGGGTTCACCACCGCGTGCGCGCCGATCCACACCCTGTCGCCGATGACGATGGGCTTGCAGCTTTCCAGCCCGC
This sequence comes from Rubneribacter sp., assembly GCF_965361815.1. Lineage (NCBI taxonomy): Bacteria > Bacillati > Actinomycetota > Coriobacteriia > Eggerthellales > Eggerthellaceae > Rubneribacter > Rubneribacter sp. Next base: position 35,289 of record NZ_CBDTNW010000065.1, on the reverse strand, counting down.
TCGCACGCACGTCCGCGTCAAGGGGGTGCGTCGCGGCGCACAGGCTCACGCGCGGCCCCACCATCACGTCGTCGCCAATGGAGATAAGGCAATCGTCGAGAACGATCAACCCGAAGTTCGCGAAAAAGCGCTCCCCCACATGGAGGTTGCAACCGTAGTCGCAATGCAGCGGCGGCTCGATGCGCGAGCCTGCGCCCACCGCGCCCAGCAGCTCCTCCAAAAGCTCGCGGCGGCGCTGGTCCTCGTCTTCGCGCGTGGCGTTGTACAGGCGCGTCAGACGACGCGCCCGCATCCCCATCTCCATCAGCTCGGCATCGCCCTCAAACAGGTACAGCTCGCCCGCCAGCATGCGGTCTTTCTCGGACATGAGCCTCCTCCCAAAGTCGGCGGCCTAGAACACGATGCCCAGGGCGTTCGCCGCCAGCCCCCACAGCACTCCCGTGGCGTACAGCCCCGCCACGATGGCCGCGTTCTGCCGCCAGCGACGGTTCGAGCGGAACAGCACGAGCAAGCCCACGCCCGCGCTCACCAACAGGCCGGCCAGCATGGCGCCCGACCCCAGCGCGCCCTCCACGTACAGCTGCGCGATAACCACGCTGGCCGCGCAGTTCGGCACCAAGCCCACCAGCGCCGCGCCGAACACCGACAAGGCCGGGTTCGCACCCAGGAAATCGGCGAGCGCGTCCTCCCCCACCGCCTCCAGCACGCCGTTCAGCGCCACGGTGACAACGAAGATGAACAGCGTCACCTGCAGCGTGTGCTTGAGGGCGCTTCTCAGGATGCCGCCCTCGCCGCCATGGCAGTGGCAATGATCCTGCTCGCACAGCTCGTGGATGTGCAGCGGCGCGTCGATGCGACGCGCGATGCGCATGCCCGCGTCAACGATGAAGCCCATCACCATGCCGATGACCACCTTCGTCCCGACGATCTTCACGATGACGTCGACCGGCACCTGCTCGGCTAAGAAAATGGGCAGCATCTCGTCGGAGGTGGAAAGGAACACCGCGAACAGCGTGCCGAGCGTGACCACGCGCCCCGCCCACAGCGTTGCCGCCGCAGCCGAGAACCCGCACTGCGGCACCGCGCCCAGAAGCGCGCCCACGAAAGGACCCGCCGCTCCGGCGCGCTGGACGGCGGCCTCGGCCTTGCTGCCCGTTTTGTGCTCGAGCCACTCCATGGCCAGATACGTGACGAACAAGAACGGAACGAGGTAGAGCGTGTCCTCGACAGAATGCTCCAGAACATGTCCTGCGATATGCGTGAATTCTTCCATAGCGCCGTATTGTAACCCACCGCCGAACCCCGGCGCGACGCAACGCCCCATCGTCGCGAAACAGCCACGTTACAGATGCGTGACACCCCTGTAACGCAAAATTGAATGCGCTTCTTCTTCGCTGATCATCGGGCCTTCGTCGCCGAAATTGACGTATACTTGCAAATAAGTACTCAGTTCTCTATCAATTTTGGAGGCAGCTATGACCAACCCGCAAGCCGGATGGTATCCCGATCCGTCGGGAGACACGTCGAAGATCCGCTACTGGAACGGAACGCAATGGACCGACGACTACGCCGACGCGCAGCCTTCCGCCGGACAGACAGCAACAGCAACGGCAACGGGCTTTGAGGCCCAGCAGCCTGCGGCAGACAACCCGGGCGCCACGTCCGCACAGCCGACCGTGAGCAGCACGACGTACTATCCGCAAGCTGTGCCGGTGTCGGGGATGTCGGACAACGACCGCACGCTCAGGCTGGTGGCGTTCGTGTTCTGCATCTTAGGAGCGGTGGCATGGTGCTGGGCCATCATCCCGCTGGCATGGATGGTCCCCATGACGGTTCATGCCTGGGGCATCTACAAGGGCACCAAGGACAACACCACGGCGTTCGGCGTGTGCACGCTCATCTTCCTGTCGCTGGTAGCCGGCATCCTGCTGCTCGTCTCCAAGAAGGACCGGTAAGACCTCGTCGTATGCGGGTCGTCCGCCGCGCGTGCGAGCGGCGGACGACCCGCATACGCGCACGCGCGATCCACCGACGCCGCACTGCGGACAGCGTTCGCCGCTTTCGCAGCGACCCGCATTCGCGCACGCATGACTCACCCGCACGTGAAAAGGGAGGGGCCGCATCGCGCGGCCCCTCCCTTCGTTTGCAGGCTGGTTTCGCAAGCCGGACGGCTTACATCATGCCGCCCATGCCGCCGCCGGCGTTGGCCAGCGCGGACAGGTCCGGACCCTCCTGCGGGATCTCGTTGATGGTGGCCTCGGTGATGAGGATGAGAGCCGCCACGGAAGCCGCGGACTGCAGCGCGGTGCGCGTGACCTTGACCGGGTCGTTCACGCCCATGTCAATCATGTTGCCGTACTCGCCGTTGGCGCAGTTCAGGCCCTCGCCCTTCGCCATGCCCTTGACGTGCTCGACCACAACGCTGCCCTCGTAGCCGGCGTTCTGGGCGATGGCGCGCATCGGAGCCTCCAGGGCCTTGCGAATGATGGCGACGCCCACTTCCTCGTCCTTGTCGGCGGTCTCCACCGAGTCGAGCGCGGGCAGGGCGTCCACCAGGGCCACGCCGCCGCCGGCGACGATGCCCTCCTCCACGGCCGCGCGGGTGGCCTGCAGGGCATCCTCGATGCGGGACTTCGTCTCCTTGAGCTCGGACTCAGTGGCAGCGCCCACCTTGAGCACGGCCACGCCGCCGGAGAGCTTCGCCAGGCGCTCCTGGAGCTTCTCGCGGTCGAAGTCGGAGTCCACGCGCTCCAGCTCGCTCTTGATCTGGGCGATGCGGTCCTCGATGGCCTTCTTCTCGCCCGCGCCGTCCACGATGAGGGCGGTGTCCTTGGTGACCTTGACCGTCTTGGCATGGCCCAGCATGTCGATGCGGGCATCGGCCATGGTCATGCCGAAGTCCTTGTCGATGACCTGCGCGCCCGTGACGGCGGCGATGTCCTCCAGGATGCGCTTGCGGCGGTCGCCGAAGCCGGGGGCCTTGATGGCCACGCAGTTGAACGTGCCGCGCAGCTTGTTGAGCAGGATGGTGGCCAAAGCCTCGCCCTCAACGTCCTCGGCGACGATGAACAGCGGGCGGCCGGACTTCATGATCTCCTCCAGCAGGGGCACCATGTCCTGGATGTTGGTGACCTTCTGGTCGGTGAGCAGGATGTAGGGGTCGGAGAGGACGGCCTCCATCTTCTCCATGTCGGTGGCCATGTACGGGGAGATGTAGCCGCGGTCGTACTGCATGCCCTCCACGATGTCCATGTCGATGCCGAAGGTCTGGCTCTCCTCCACGGAGATGGCGCCGTCCTTGCCCACGGCCTCCATGGCCTCGGCGATCTTCATGCCGATCTCGGCGTCGCCAGCGGAGATGGTGCCCACGTTGGCGATCTGGTCCTTGCCGGCAACCGGCGTGGCGTCGGCCTTGATGGCCTCGACCACGGCGTCGGTGGCCTTCTGGATGCCGCGGCGGATGCCCAGCGCGTCGGCGCCGGCGGTCACGTTGCGCAGGCCCTCGGACACGATGACGTCGGCCAGAAGCGTGGCGGTGGTGGTGCCGTCGCCGGCCACGTCGTTGGTCTTCACGGCAACCTCGCGCACCAGCTGGGCGCCCATGTTCTCGACGGGATCCTCAAGCTCCACGTCCTTGGCCACGGTCACGCCGTCGTTGGTGATGGTGGGGGCGCCGTAGGACTTCTCCAGGGCCACGTAGCGGCCCTTGGGGCCAAGCGTCACCTTGACGGCGTCGGAGAGCTTCTTGACGCCGGCGGCAAGAGCGCTGCGGGCATCGGCCTCGAACTTGATGTCTTTCGCCATGATGCTACTATCCTTTCAACTGCGTTGCTGTTGCTTGGGTATGAAGCGCCTGAGGGCTACGCGAACACCGCGTACAGATCGTCGGCGCGCAGGATGAGCACGTCCTCGCCGTCCACATGGATCTCGGTGCCGCCGAACTTGCCGTAGACCACCTTGTCGCCCACCTTCACCGGCACGGGCACCAGCTTGCCGTCCTTGTCCAGCTTGCCGTCGCCCACGGCCAAAACGGTGCCGCTCTGGGGCTTTTCCTTCGCCTCGGTCGCAAGGTACAGACCCGACGCCGTCGTCTCCTCGGCCTCGTCCTGCTTGACGATGACGCGATCACCCAGAGGTTTCAGATTCATAACGCTGCCTTCCTTTCGTCGTCCGACGCGTGCACGGATCGTGTAGCGCATCTTCGCTATTTAACCACTCCTGTGCGGTGACTGCTAGCACTCTGCGGTAACGAGTGCTAAACATTGAGTTATCATAGCAGCCTCGGTGGCGAATGCAAGCGAATTCGCCGAAATGTGAGCGCCTGTGACTGAGGTTTGACACAATCGCCAGACGATCGCCACAATTGAAAAAGGGCGGCCGCGCCTGTGCCGGCGCGGCCGCCCTTGCCTTGGAAGCTCTCCCGTTCGTCAGCGCGCGGAAACGCCCCGCCCGGCAATCTGGCCGAACGTGAAGATGTCCGCGATGGCGTTGCCGCCCAGGCGGTTGCCCGCATGAACGCCGCCCGTCACCTCGCCTGCGGCGAACAGGCCCTCAATGACCTGGCCCTGCTCGTCAAGCACGCGGGCCTTGGCGTCAATGACCACGCCGCCCATGGTGTGGTGCAGCGACGCGCGGCGCGGGCTGATCACGAACCCGACGCCCTGCGTGCCCTCCACCGCCTCGATGTCGACGGCGCCCGAGATGACCTCTTTGCCGAAGTCGTCGTCTTTTTGGTTCTCGAAGTAGCGGTTGTACGTCTCGATGGTGGCGCGCAGCGCGTCGGCGGAGAAACCCGGGGCGACGCCTGCAGCGGGGCTCTTGGAGGCCTCGGCCAGCTCCTCGAGCGTCTCGCCGTACCACACCTGGCCCGACTCGACGAAGTCCTTGATCGAGCCCGAGGGCGCCATGCTCTCGTACTCGGCGCCCTTCACCCAGCCGTCCTCGCCGGCCACGCCGGCGTACAGGATGTAGAAGATGCCGCCCTCGAGCTTGAGGGACGCCTTGGCCAGCACGTCGCGCTCGGCGTACTCGTCCACGAACCGGTTGCCCGCCCCGTCGATCCATATCTGCTCGGAGGCGTCCCCCCACACGCCGTCGGTCATGGTTCCCTTGACCGGCGACGACGAGGGCATCATCTGCGCCACTTCAAGGCCGGTGGTGGCGGCCCCCACCTCTTGGGCCATGACGATGCCGTCTCCTTCGTTGGTGCCCATGTTGGTGGTCAGCGTGGTGTCGCTGAGGTCGTCGCCCCAGTACTTGTCGTACTCCTTCACCATGGCCGGGTTCGCGCAGTAACCGCCGCATGCGAGCACCACGCCCTGGGCGGCGTTGATGGTGATCTTGGTGCCGTCCGAGCGCTCGGCCACCGCACCCGCAACCGCGTTCCCGTCCATGACCAGCTGCTTGGCGGCCGTCTCGGCGTACGAGGACACTCCGACCTTCTCCGCCGCCTCGCGCAGGCACGTGATGCGGTCCTTGCCCTCGACGAACGTGTGCGTGCGCGGCCACATGGCGCCGAGCACCGTGTACAGGCCCTCGGTGGCCTTCGAGCCGTACACGCACTCCATGCTTTGGGCGTCCATCCACTCGAACGTGCCCAACGCGTTCTCGGCGAGCGTGCGCGCAAGATCGATGTTCGAGGCAATCCACGTGCCGTCGGACAGCTCGCGCAGACCACCGACGTAGATGTGCCACATATGCAGCGAGACGGAGTCGAACCCGGGCAGATCGACGCCGGGCGTCTTCCCCTCGTTGGCCGCGTAGTACGCCCGTATCTCGTCTTGCAGGGCGACGAGCACGTCTTTCCATTCAGGGAACTGGTCGAACTTGAGCGCGGGGTCGTCCGTCGAAAGGGCCAGATAGCCGTCGAGCGTTCCCTTCTGGGCCGCCGAGAGCCGCATGATGGCCTGGGCGTCAGGGTCCACCGCGTTGAAGGCGGCGCCGGCCATCATGGTGTTCCCGCCGAACACCGAGCCCTTCTCGATGAGCGTGACCTGCGATCCCGCCTCGGCCGCCGTGATGGCCGCCGACCAGGCGGCCCCGCCCCCGCCGATCACCAGCACGTCGGTGTCCCACGTCTCGTCCGGACCGGGAGACGCTGTGTAGGCGTTCTTCTTCAGGGCGCCCATGTCAAGCCCCGCGTTCTTCGCCGCATCCTCGGCTGCGGCCATAAGGCCCATCGAGCACAGCGTGGCCCCGGTCACCGTGTCCAACGTGGTGGTTTGGTGCTCCACGATCTGGGCGGGAATGCGCTCAAGGGCCACTTCCGCCACGTGGGGGGTCTCCTTCGCCTCCACCACATCGACGTTCGTGATGATGCCGCTGCTCACATCGATGGACACCTTGATGTCGCCCTGCATCCCCTGACCCACGCCCTCGAACGTTCCGTTGACGGCGGCGCCGGCGTCGGCGTCGCCCGCTCCGTTCGGAGCGCAGCCGCCCGCCGTCGCTCCGGCGGCCGCAAGCGCGCCCAGGCCCAACGCCCCCTTGAGAAACCCCCTGCGATCAAGTGCCATGACGATTTCCTTCCTCCTGCTCCTGCGGATCCTGCGAAACGAGGGCGCACCGCACGCCGCTTTGGGCATCGCGGCGCCCAAACTGAGAAAAACCGCTTTCGCGCAACGCGCCCTTCGAGGTCAGGATAGACGCGCGACGCAACGCAGGCGAAGCAACGTATAGCTGAAAGCGACAACGATTTGTTGAAAGAGATGCCTCGGACTCATCGAAGGGCGCATGCTAGAATGGGCACGGCGTTTGAGGGCGCCCGCGCATCGCAGAAGACGGCCTCAAGCCGCAAAAACACGCGACGGAGGGGAACGCCGTGATCGACATCGACATGAGGCAGCTTTCGTACTTTCTTGAATCGGCGGAAACCGGAAGCTTCTCCCGCGCCGCCAAGAGCCTGTTCGTCTCCCCGCAGGCCGTGTCGAAAGGCGTTCAGATCCTCGAGGGCCGCTTGGGCACGCCGCTGTTCGACCGCAGCAACGGGCTGCATCTGACGGAGTTCGGCGCGGCGGTTCGCGACGAGGCGCGCAGCGTGTTTCTCGGCCTCGACCGGATCGAGCAGATCGCCTTGCGCTACCGGGAGGGCGATCAGCGGGTTGTGGCGGTGGGCATCAACCCCCTGTGCCTCAAAACGCACGGCGGGACGCTCGATGTGGACTCCCTGCGCGACGCGCAATCGGCCCTCCCCGAAATCAAGTGGAAGTTCGTCGAGATGAAAGGCGACCTTCTCATCGACGAGGTCATGCGCGGAACGCTTGAATTCGGCATAAGCGGCTCCACCCCGCCAAACGGCGCGGAGAAGACGGTGCTTTCCCTCTACCCTATGGCGGCCGTGGTGTCGGCATCGCTGGCGCGGTTCAGGAGCCAAGCGTCCGCAACGCTGCGCGACCTGGCCGAATGCGGGGCGCTCTCCCTCCCCGGGGAGGAGGCCATCCTCGCGTCCCTTCTTGATCAAGCCCCCGCCCTGGAGCCGTCTTTGCGCTTGTCGCCCCTCCAGATAGAGCTGGAAAGCGACACGAGCGCCATCGCCCGAGGAGACGTCTTCGCCATCAGGCCCCTCCAGCACGCGCAGCGGACGATTCGCGACGAAGGGGTTCTTGTCGTGCCGCTTGCCCACGAGGACGGAACGCCCGTCGTCATGCCGCTGCACCTGTTCTGGCGATCCCGGGAGCTCACCGAAGCGGAATCGCGCTTCGTCAAGCACATCGAGGATCTGTACCGCGACCGATCCGCCGACGGGGAAGGGGCGCGCTACCGCAGGCCCGGCTTCACCAAGCCGCTTTCGTAGGCGCGCACGACAAGCTGGGCGCGATCATGCGCGTCGAGCTTCGCCATGATGCGCGCGAGGTGCGTTTTGACCGTGGCGGGCGAGATGAACAGGTCCGATCCTATCTCGTCGTTCGTCAGGCCGCGCGCCACCAGCACGAGGATCTCCCGTTCGCGGTCGGTGAGCTGGGACAGCCCGGCCGCCCGAGCAGCCGCCATGCCGATAGGCCGTGCGGCCACGAACGTCTCGATGAGCCGGCGTGTGATGGAGGGCTGTATGAGCGCGTCGCCGCGCGCGACGATGCGCACGGCGGCAGCGATGTCGTCGGGTTCGGCGTCTTTGAGCAGAAAGCCGCTCGCACCGGCGGCAAGGGCGTCGTAGACGTACTCGTCCAAGTCGAACGTGGTCAAAATGAGCACATGCACGTCGGCAAGCCGCGGATCGCTGCGAATGGCGCGCGTGGCCTCGATGCCGTTCAGATGCGGCATGCGAATGTCCATGAGCACGACGTCGGGCTTCAGGCGCTGCGCAAGCTCGACGGCCTCCTCGCCGTCGCGCGCCTCCCCCACCACGTCGATGGTCCCGTACGACATGAGGATGAGCCGAAACCCGCTGCGCACCAGGTCTTGGTCGTCGGCCACCAGCACGCGCGTCTTCTCGCCCATGCTATGCTCCCTTCTCCCCAAAACGGGTTGCGGCCGAATGCGGGAAGCTGCCGTCCGGCGAAGCTCCGTCGCCGGCCGCACCGCCAAGCGGGATGCTCGCCGCCACGCGAAACCCGCCGGCAGCCGCGTTGCCGGCCGAAAACGATCCGCCCAGCAGGCGAACGCGCTCGGCCATGCCCTCGATGCCGTGGCCTCGCCCGTCGGGCGCCTGTGGCAGCCCGCCGCCAGGCTCTGCCGAAGCGCCTGGTTCGCCAGGCGCGACGTAGCCGCGCCCGTCGTCCTCCACCGCAAGGCGCGCCTGCCCGTCCTCCGTCGCCAGCCGGATGGACACCGTTCGCGCGTCGGCATGGCGCACCGCGTTCGTGGCGGCCTCCCGCGCGATGCCGAACAGGGCCATGTCCACATGGGCGGGCACGTCGGCGCGGCGGTAGCGCGCCGTGTCCACAACTGCCGCAAGCCCCGCATCGCGCAGGTAGGCCGCCAGATCGCCCAGGCGGTCGGTCCCTGCTGCGGGAGCCGTCTCGGGCGCCTCGTCGCCATGGCGCAGCACGCCGATCATGCTGCGGATGTCGTCCAAAGCGGTTTTGGCCGTGGCGCGCACCGTGGCGACGGCCTCCTTCGCGGCGGCCGGGTCGATGTCCATCATGCGCTCCGCCGCGGCGGCCTGGACGCTCACGGCCGACAGGGAGTGCGCCGTGATGTCGTGCACCTCGCGTGCGATGCGCACGCGCTCCTCCTCCACGCGGCGGGCCGCCTCCTCCTCGCGCGAGCGCTCCGCCTCCGCAGCGCGCTGCTCGGTGGCCTCCACGTAGGCGCGGTGGGTGCGGTACGCGTACCCCGCGAAGCCCGCCGCAACCACCAGGGCGATGTTCTGGAAGCGCGTGAAGAACGCGAGGCTGGCCGTGCGCGACGGCGCGTCCGCCAGCAGAAGGCCCGCCACCGCTGCCGCTGCCGCTGCCACCGCCTCAAGGCGCCCCCGCTCGCTGGCGATGGTGCACACGGCCACCACGGGGCCCACGATGGTCAGAGAGAACCCCGCGAACGCGTTCTGCAGGCCCAAGAACGACACGAGGCAGAACAGAAACACGGGCCACGGGAAGCGGCGGCGCAGCACCAGCGGCAGCGTGGTGATGGCAAGCGCCACGAACACCTGCGCGTTCGGCACCACGTTCACCGTGCCCAGGTACTGGCGCAGCGCCAGATCGGGAATCACGATGGAGGAGGCCGTGAGCATGAGCTGCGCCGCGCCGAACAGAAACGCCGCCGCAGCCACGGCCACGTCGACGGCCCAGTCCTTCGGAGTCATGTCGCAGTTGTTCACCAGGTAGTTTTCCATAGCCGCCATACTACGCGACCCACGCCACCCGCGCCATACACCAACCGGCGTAAAGCGGAACTCTCTGCCAAACCGCCATTGACGCAAGCCCGTGCCCATCGCGCTCCAAGCCGAACGCCCCCTCATCGGACGCCCCGGAAGGCCCGGCCCGTTCGTCGGCCGGACCTTCCGGGGCGCCGGCGACGACTCGGCGGGAGCGTCCAAGCGGACCTTTCCGCGCTACCCCTCGGACGAGCTGAGCGCGTCGACCACGGCCTGGCCCACCAGCATGCCGAACGTCCCGTTCGACGCCAGCCCCTCGCCACCGTCGGCCGCCACCGCCCCGCAGCAGCACACGTTCAGGATGGTCGCGCCCGACGTCCCTATCAAGCGCCCGTCCTCGTCGGTTGCCGCGCCGCCGCGCGTGCGGTAGCGCACCGGAAGCTGCTTGACGGCGTAGTAAGGCGCTTCGAGCGTTTCCAGGTTGGCCTCGCGCCCGAAATCGTCATCCTTCCCGGCCTCCGCCATCTGCCCGTAGCGGTCGAACGTGGCCCGCAGCACTTCCGGGGAAACCCCTATGGCATCCGCCAGATCCTCCACATTCTCGCACGGACCCACCATCCGGCGCGCGTTCTTGCTGGAAATCTGCGCCGCGCTGCGCGATTGGGAGCCTTCGCTCAAGCGCTCGTCGAACACGGTCCACCAAAAGCCGCGCTCGTCGCTAAAGCACGCGTCCGCCGCGGCGTTCACGTCGTCTTCGCGCGCGAACCGGTGCCCTTGCGCGTCCACGACAAGCGTCGGCGCGAACATCCCCCACGCCGAAACCGGCGGCAGATCGCCGATGAGCGGCAGCGTCAAGTCCATGCCCGACAGCTGGCCGCCCGCGCGGCGGCACAGCTCGTGCCCCTCGCCCATGGAGGCGTACGTGTAGCAGCCGACGCGCAGCCATGCCGGCGCGTTCTCGTCCACAAGCGCCTGATTGCTGGCGAACCCGCCCGTGGCCACAACCACGCGCCGCGCCCGCACGTCTATCACATCACCGCTCTCCTGCGCAAGGAAACGCACGCCGCAAACCGCAGCCTGCTCGTCCAACACGAACGCGACCGCCCGGTAGCCCGTCTGGAACGCGACCCCCTTGCCCGCAAGGGCGTCGCGCAGCGGCACCATGACGCTTTCCATGTCGCCAAGGCCGTTTTTCGGCAGGAGGATGGCGTCGTTGACCCCTTCGCGGGCGTACTGGGACGGATCGCAGAACTGGGCGCCGTAGACGTCCTCCATCCGGTCGATCCACGTTGGAGCCGCCAAGTACAACCGCTTTGCGAACTCCAGGTCGCTCGCCCCGGCATTGGAGAGCTGCTTTTTGCGCGCGGGCCACGCCTCCTCCGCGGTCTGCGCGATACCGGCAGCCTGCTGCAGCTTGCTGCCCGCCACGTGCATGATGCCGTTCGAAGAATAGCTCTCCCCGCCCAGCAAAGACAGCTTCTCGGCCACCATGACCGAAAGCCCCGCCTCGGCGGGCGCCATCGCGGCAGAGAGGCCGGCGATCCCGCTGCCCACCACCAGCACGTCCACCGACGTCGAAAACGAGACGGGCGGCTGGCCGACCGCCGTCGCCTCGGCCTCCGTTCCACTCGCATCCGTCGAGGGCGGCATCGCGTCCGTCACCTGGTCAAGAGCGCAGGCGCCCAGCGCTCCGCCCGCCGCCAGCGACGCGGCCGACACGCCGGCCAGCTTGAAGAACGAACGGCGCTCCATGGCGACAGGGCTCCTTTCCTCATTGGCATGTTCGCGCACACGCCCCAGAGTATAAGGACGCGCGACGCATGCGAGCCGGCCTCGCACCCTGCCGTCACGCAATCTTCGCAAAGAGACGTGCAAGGAGGACGCCCCTGCCCGGGAAGCGCCGCAAGGCACTCCCTTGGGCACCGAGCGCCCCCTCGCCACGCTGAGGCGTTCGCGCCTTCGCGTCGCGTCGCCCTAAAGCCACGCCCTGCCGCACGCAAAGCCCGGCAACGCGGACGCGCCGCCGACGCGAGGGGGTCGGCCAACGCCGCGTGCGCGCGCCCGCGCGGCGCTTACCCGTAGAACGGCGCGTCGGGAAACGGAGGCTCCAGGGCGCGCTTGAACGCGGTCGCGCGCACCGTGGTCAGCACGCGATCCACGTCGCAGCGGGCAAAGCCGGCCGCCTCCAGCGCCTCGGCGCCCAGACCGCGCTCCACGTGCGCCACAAGCAGCGCATCGAGCGTGGCGTAATCGATCCCCAGGCTCTTCTCGTCCTCTTGACCAGGTGAAAGCTCTGCACTCGGCGGCTTGATGAGCACGTGCTCGGGAATGGGTGGCACCTGCCCCGCCGCGCGGGCCTGTTCGTTGCGCCAGCGGGCCACCTCGTACACGTCGGTCTTGTACAGCCCGCCGATAGGGGCGAACGCGCCGGCCGTGTCGCCGTAGAGCGTGGAGTAGCCCATCATGGCCTCGCTCTTGTTGCCGGTGTTCACCAGCATCCAGCCGTGCGCGTTCGACAGCGCCATGAGGCACACCATGCGGCAGCGCGCCTGCGTGTTCTCGGCCGCCAAGCCTGAAAGCTCGCCGCCGCACGCCGGCGCAAGCGCGCGCGCAAACGCCTCGTACGGCTCGCGGATGGACACGGTCTGCGCCTGGATGCCCAGGTTGGCGGCCAGATCCTGCGCATCCGTCACCGAGTGGTCGCTGGAATACGGCCCCGGCAGCAGCACGCCGTGCACGCATTCGGCCCCCAGCGCGTCAACGCACATGGCAGCCGTCACCGACGAGTCGAGGCCCCCCGACAACCCGATCACCACCTGGGAGAACCCGGCCTCCCTCACGAAGCCTCGCAACGCATCGACGCACGCGTCGTAACGCTCGTCGGCCCGCATGCTACTGGATCTCCCGGATGCGCTCGGCCAGCCACTCGGCCCATTCCTCCACGCCCTCGCCCTTCGTGGCGGCGATGGGGAAGATGGGCGCGGTCGGGTTCAGCTGGCGCACGGACGCATCGAACGCCTCGCGATCGAAGTCGAACACGGACATGGTGTCCACCTTGTTGAGCACCACGGCCTCGGCCACCTGGAACACGCCGGGATACTTGAGCGGCTTGTCATGGCCCTCGGGCACCGACAGGATCATCACCTTGGCGTTCTCTCCCAGATCGAAGTCCGTGGGGCACACCAGGTTGCCCACGTTCTCCACGATGATGAGATCGAGCCGCTCCAGATCCAGCGCGTCCACGGCCCGCTTGATCATGGCGCTCTCCAGATGGCACGCGCCGCCCGTGTTGATCTGCACGGCGGCAATGCCCTGGGCCTTGATCTTCTCAGCGTCCACGTTGCTGGCGATGTCGCCTTCGATGACGGCGATGTTGAACTCGTCGCGCAGCGCGTCGATGGTGGCCAGGATGGTGGACGTCTTGCCCGACCCGGGGCTGGCCAAAAGGTCGAGCACGAACACGTGATGCTCGGCGAATCGCGCGCGCAGCTCGGCGGCCAGCTCGTCGTTTTTCTGCAGGATGGGCTGCTTGAGATCAATCTGCATGGGTTACCCCTCGCCTTCCTCGTCATCCGGAATATCCACTTCGATGCTGTCTATTTGCAGTTCGCGGCCGGCTATGAGCTCGGTGGCGAAGCCACCGCATTCCGGGCACAGCAGATGGAAACGGTCGTGCTCGAACTCGGCGCCGCATTCCAAGCAGCGGCTCTTCGGCCGCACCATGGTTATCGCAAGCTCCGCGCCCTCGCACAGCGTGCCCTCCGACAGGGCCTCGAACGCGAACTCCAGCGCGTCTTTGATGGCCTCGGTCATCTCGCCCACCGACAGGCTCACTTTGAGGACGCTCGTCGCCCCGGCCTGCCGCGCCGACACCTCGACCGCCTCCATCACGCCGGTCATGATCCCTAGTTCGTGCATGACGCTCCTTCGCACCCGATTCCCGTTCGCACCCATGGTAGCCGAACGGCCGGACCGAACGCGCCTAAGATGGCGCGGCGCAGGGCGAACGTCACCCGGAATACGCAAACGGCCCGCCGCAACCAGCGACGGGCCGTCCTCGGCAACCGGGCGCAACCGCGCATGCGACGCGCCCCGCTTCCGCCTACTTCTTCTTTTTCTTGGCGGCCTGCGCCTCTGCGGCCTCCTCCGCCTCTTCGCGCTCAAGGTCCTCCGTCTGCTTCTTGATGCGCTTGCTCAAAACGATGCGCGCCATGAGCAGGCTTATCTCGTACAGGGCTATCAAAGCCGCGAACATGAGCAGCATGGTGACCGGCGAGGCGTCCGGCGTGGCCATGGCCGAGATGACCATGAGCGCCACATACACCGTCCGCCAGCTGCCACGCAGCTTCTTGTACGGAATGACATCGAAGATGACCAGGTAAAACACCACCAACGGCAGCTCGAACGCAAACCCGAAGGCAAGCTCGAACTTGATGATGGTGTCGATGTAGGTGGACATGCGCGGAGCAACGGTGCCGAAGCCGGCGGCCTGATCCGTCAGCCATTGGAACGCCGGATCGAGGATGACCAGATAGCAGAACACCGTGCCGAACACGAACAGCGCAACGGCCGCGGCGAACGTGGGGATGAACCACTTGCGCTCGTTGGGCTTGAGCGCCGGCAGGAAGAACGCGAGGATCTGCCAGAGGATGACCGGGGCGCAGGCGACGATGGCGGACCAGATGGAGATCTTGAACCGGGTGGAGAAGCCCTCGAACGGATCCAAGGCTATCGTGGTGGCGGCGCCGGTCTCGTCTTGCGGAATGTAGTTTTTGATGGGTTCCAGCAGGAACTGGCCGATGGTGTCCGAGGCCAGGTAGAACACGATCACGCCCACGACGAGGCAGGCGATGATGCGCACAAGGCGCATGCGGAGCTCGCCCAGATGGTCGAACAAGGGCATGCGCGCCGGTCCGATAGGCATGGCTTACTCCCCTTTCCCGTCGGTCGTGGATTTGGCGGCTTCCGCAGCCTTGGCGGCCTCGGCGGCCTTCCTGTTGGCGGCACGCGTTGCGGCGGCCTTCTTCGCGGCGGCCGAGCGGGCGGCCGCTTTTTCCGCGTCGGTCTTGGGCGCGGCCTTCTTGGCGGCCGGCTTCTTGGCTGCGGCAGGCTTGGAAGCCGCGGGCTTGCTCGCCGCAGACTTCGCGGCCGAGGGCTTGGCGGGTGCCGACTTGGAAGCCGTCGCAGCGGGCTTGGAGGCTGCGGGCTTGGAGGCCGTCGACGTCGCTGCGGGCTTGGGGGCCGTGCTGGAAGCGGGTTTCGCAGCTGCCGGCTTGGGAGCCGCAGCGGCGCTCTTTCCGACTGCGGGCTTGGCGGCCGTGGCCGCAGGCTTCGCGGATGCGGGCTTGGCGGCGGAAGTCGCCGCAGGCTTTTTCTCGGCAGGCTTGTCGCCAGCGGGCGCGGACGATGCGGCGGCCGGCTTCTTGGCCGCAGGCTTCGTGCCGTACAATTCGCTGGGAGACGGTTTGGGCTTGGCAGCGGACGACGCGGCCGGCTTGGCGGCGGCCTTGGACGCCGTCGCAGCCGCAGTTGCCGTCGCGGCCTCCACCGGCTTCTTCTCGTCAGCCTCGCCCTGGGCCTTCTCGGCCTTCTCGGCCTCGGCGGCCCGCTTTGCGGCCCGCTCCTTGTCGTAGCGCGCCTTGCGCTCCGAGAAACTCTCGGTCTTCTCGGCCTTCTTGTCTCCGTCGGCCACCTTCGACAGCGCCTCCAACGGATTCTTGAACGGCTCGTCGGAGTCCGGGTCGTACACCTCGGTCTTGATGACCTTGTTCATCTCCTCTTGAGCGCTTCTGAACTTGTTGATGGCCTTCCCCAGCGTCTTTGCCATAGCCGGCAGCTTGTCGGGCCCGAAGATGAGGAACCCGAACAGCAGAATGAGGAACAGCTCGAATCCACCGATTCCAAACAAAGCAAACCCCTTTGCGCGGTCTATCCGTTCTTGCATATGCGCCTGGACGCGCACCGAATCATACTAGCACAACGAAGCGCGTGCGCGCCGAAGGAGTGCCCGTCACGGCAAAAACCGGCAAAATCGCGCCGAAGCGCCCAGCACGCTCGACGTCCCCGACACGTCCGAAGCGCCCAGCGCGCCCGATGCTACCGAGACGTTGGCGCGCTCGAAGCACCCGAGGACCCCGCGCGCTCAAGCCGCCCGAAAGCCCGCGCGCCCTACGCGCCGCCGTTCAAGAACGCCAGCGCCACCGTGGGGATGCCCAGCGCCAGCACCAAGATGACGCACACCACCACGGTGAACACCTTCTTGGTTTTCTCGGCCGCCGCGCGACGCTCCTTCTCGCGCCGTTCGCGCTCCTGCGCCGCCTTGACGCGCTCGCTTTTCTGCTTGGCCGTGAGCTTCTGTTTCTTGGTCATGGTCTACGCCCTCAGCTTGCCGCGGATCTCGATGACGCGGGCGATGTTCTTCGCAACCTCCACGCCCACGTTCCACTTGTTCTTCTCGTACAGGATGGAGCCGTCCACCATGGTCATGAGCACGTCGGCCCCGCTCGTGCCGCCCACGATGGCCGACACCGGCTCGGTGGTGGGCGTCTGATGGGAGCCGGACAGGTCGATGGCCACAATGTCGGCGCGTTTGCCCACTTCAAGCGACCCTATCTTGTCGTCCAGCTTAAGCGCCCGGGCGGCGCCGATGGTGGCCATCTCCAGCATGGTCTGCGAATCCAGGAAGGTCCCCACGTTCACCGCGCGCTGGACCAGCATGCCTATGCGCATGTCGATGAGAAGGTCGGTGGAATCGGTGGCGGCGGGCGAGTCGGTGCCCAAGCCCATGCGCAAGCCGGCGCGAAGGAACTCGTTGATGGGGGCCACGCCCATGCCCAGCTGCGCGTTGCAGCGGGGGCACACGGCCACGGCCACGTCGTATTCCCTCAGCTTCTTGATGTCCTTGTCGTCCACGTGCACGCAATGGATGGCCAGCACGTTGTCGGATTCGAACGCGCCCCAGTTCAGCGCGTAGCGCACGGGCGTCGTTCCCGTGGGAAGCCACGGCGGGATCTCCACGAAGCCGCGTTTCTGGTCCATCGTGTGCACGGCGAACGGAGACGAGCCGTATTTGATGAAGTTGTACTCCTCGCGGTTGCCCGCCATGTGCATGGCCACGGGGACGTTCTCGCGGCGGGCGAACTCGGACACCTTGCCGAACACGGAGGGATGGCACACGTACATGGCCGCCGGCGCGATGCCGATGGTGATGCGGTCGCCGTCAACCTCCTCGCGCCAGTGCATGATGTCGTTCTCGGCCAGGCGCATGGCGTAGTCCACGCGGCGCTTGTCCATGGAACCCACCTCGCGGTAGATGACCCCGCGCATGCCCAGCTTCTGCGTGGCCGTGCAAGCCGCTCCGGTGGCGGTGATATCGGCCACCGTGGTTATGCCGCTCGAAAGAGCCTCCAACCCGCCCAGGATGGCCGAGTCGTACCAATCTCCCACGTCCATCTTCGCGCTTTTCTCCATGATGGACATGATCCACGTGGTGTAGGGGACGTCGTGGACGATGCCGCGCATGACCGCGTTCTCGAGGTGGGTGTGGAGGTCGATGAGGCCAGGCATGATGGCCGCCATGCCGAAGTCGACGACCTCTTCGTCGGGATAGCGCAGCTTGAGCATGTCGGTCGTGCCGATGTCGCGAATGGCGCCGTCGCGAACGAGCACCGCGCCATGCTGCAGCGGCTCGGACGTGATGGGAAGAACGTACTGTGCGCACAAGAGCATAGCTACCCCGCCCTTTCTCCCGTGATCTCCCGTGATCCATGCGTTTGGTGTACGGAGCATCATAGCATTCCCCGAGTGGTCTGGCGCGCGCTCTCCCGCAAACGCACAGAGGGGCGCGGAGGAGGGGCACGGGTGCAAGCACCGCCTCGCAATCGCGCGCCTCCCTTGACAGAAAGGAAAAAAAGGAAAGAATAGGAAAAAAAGGAAAGGACAAGGTTATTAGAGAAAGTCCAAGACGACGGGGAGCGCTTCGTCAAAGAGCGCTCCGTGCGCCTTTCGGGTGGCAGCGTGGGAGCCCTGGGCTTTTCGGCGGGATTGCAGTTCAGCCGCAACGCCGAGGAATCGAAGAGCTTCCACTACAAGCTCTCCCGCCTGTGCGAGCAGTTGGCGGAGCAGGGCAAGGGCGTCCTCGTGCTGGTTGACGAGATCCAGGGAAACGACCCGCAGATCAGACAGCTTGTGGCCGCCTATCAGGAGCTCGTTGGACAAGGAGCCAACATTGCCCTGGTCATGGCCGGGCTGCCCGCCGCCGTCGCGGCCACGCTGAACGACCACGTCCTGACGTTTCTGAACCGCGCGAACAAGGTGACGCTTGGACCTCTTGCCTTGCCGGACGTGGACGCGTTCTTCCTCCGCTCCTTCAAAAAGCTTGGCCTCGCCGTTTCCGCAGACATCAGAAAACGGGCGACTCGGGCAACCGAAGGATCCCCGTACCTGCTGCAATTGGTGGGGCACAGCATGGTCCTGTACGCGGAGGACGACGGCTCCGTGAGCGAGCAAACGGCGCAGGCCGCTCTGGAAAGCGCGCAGGAGAGCTTCGAGAACGACGTATGCGGCACCACGCTTGCCGCCCTTTCCGACAAAGACGTACTGTTCCTGACCGCCATGGCGCATGACGAGGCCGAAAGCCGCATGGCAGACGTGGCGGAGCGCATGGGGGTCACGGGCGACTACGCCCAGAAATACCGCAAGCGCCTCATCGACAGCGGCATCGTGGTTGCATCCAGGCGGGGGTCGGTTCGGTTCGCCGTTCCCTACCTGGCCGACCATCTGCGAAAGACCTGCGAGATCGCGCACGAGCTTTAAGCTGGCGATCTGCGCCGCGATCAGCATTCCGGCACACCGGTTGCCGCCCCGAGGCGCGCCTCGCGTTCAAGGCGACAACCGAGCCGGCGCAAAACAGGATGCGCGCCTCCGTGCGACAGCTGTCAGACGCTACGGAAGCAGAGGGGTCACAGGGCCGCGCGAGAGCATGGTGAGGCGGCGGGTGGCGCGCGAAGCGGTGGTGTAGAGCCGACGGCGCGACAGATCGTCTGCGGGAAAGACGCGCTCGCTTGCATCGGGCACGATGACGTGGTCGAACTCCAGCCCCTTCGCCAGCTTGAGCGACGTGAGCACCACGCCCTGCGCGGGCAGCGTGGCGTGCGCGTCCACCACCTCGGGAGCGTCCCTGCCCAGCCGCTTGCGCAGCAGCCTCACCGCATAGCCGTCGGGGGCGATCACCGCCGACAGACCGTCCTCTTCGGCGGCGGCGCGCACGGCACGGCGCAGTTCGGCCTCCCAACGCTCCTCATCGTTGCAGATCACGATGCTCGGCGGCTCGTCGTCGCGCTGGATGGACGAAACACGACCGCGCTCGTCGGCCGGGAGCAAGCCGGAGAACAGCGCTGTGATCTCGGGCGCGGAACGGTAGCTGGTCATGAGGCGGCACTCCGAGCACGCGCCACGCACCTGCACGAACAGCTTCCGCACCTCGGAAAACGAAGCTGTGCCCGGGTTGATGGCCTGGTTCTCGTCCCCCAGGAGCAGGAAACGCGCGCGGCGGAAATAGCGCGCCAGCACGGCCAATTGGGCCGTCGTGTAGTCCTGCACCTCGTCTATCATCACGTACTTCGCGTCCGGGTTGCCCAGCCCCGTGAGCGCCATCTTCACGTAGAGCCATTCCACCGGCAGCAGGTTCTCCGCGCCAAGCAGCCGCATGCCTATGCGGTCGATGCGCAGCCAGTCGTCGTTTTCCACGGCTTCGCGCGCCCCGGCGTAGCGCTCCGCGACGAACTGCTGGGCCCGTTGCCGCACGTCGTCCTCGTCGCTGGGGTCGAACGTCTCATGGAAGCGCGCCAGCTGCTCGTCGGGGGTCATGGCCGATAGCTCGTCGAGCACCGCGTCCGTCCCCGCGATCTGCTTGCATCGGGCGTCAAGTCGCTTGAGCAGCTCCTCGCGCATAAGCGTGATCAGGCGCGGGCCGACGGGAGTGCCCGCGAACTTGCCGGCCACCTGCGTGATCTGCGCCACGGAAAGCAGCCGGTCGCCGCCGGCGCGCACATCCTTGAAGTCGTGCTGTTCGAGCGCAAGCCCTTCGCACGCTTCGTCTATGCGATCCAGGCGGGCAAGCGGCACGTCGGCGGAGCCGCCCGTGCGGTCGAGGGGCATGAGGCGCTCCAGGAAATCGGCCCAGGTGAGGGTTTCGGGGTTGCGCTCGCCCAAGTCGGGCAGCACGCTCGCCACGTAGTGTTTGAACACGGAGTTCGGCGTGATGAGGAACACCTGGCTGGGATCCAAATCGTCGCGGCGCTGGTAGAACAGGTAGGCGATGCGCTGCATGAGCACGGAGGTCTTGCCGCTTCCCGCGATGCCGTTCACCAGCAGAGCCGGGACGTCTTCGTGACGTATGACCTGGTTCTGCTCTTTTTGGATGGTGGCGGTGATGTCGCGCATCCGTGCGCTGCGGCGCTTGGAGAGCGAGGCTAAAAGCAGGGAATCCTGGATGGCCACGCTGGTGTCGAAGTAAGCGTTCAGCACGTTGCGACGCACGTCGAACTGACGGCGCAGCTTGAGGTCCGCGTGGATGGTGCGTCCGTTGGCCCGATAGGACGTGGGGCCTAGGTCTTGGTTGTAGTACACCTCGGCCACCGGCGAGCGCCAGTCCACCACCAGGCGACGGCACGCGTCGTCCGAGACGCCGGCCACGCCAAGGTAGAGCTCTTTCGGCTCGTTGCCGGAGGAAAGCTGGAGGACGATCTTGGCGAAGTAGGGCTGCTCGAGCAGAAGGCCGATGCTGGCCAGCTTCTCGGCGTCCACGCTCTGGGAGATGTTGTACGCGTCGATCACGCGGTTGACCGCAGCGAAGTCGGCGTAGGTTTCCATGGCGTCGGCATAGCTGGCCAGGTTCACCGACAGCTCGTCGCACATGGCCAGCTTGTCGGCGGCGGCATCGCGGCTGTTCTGCTCCAGCTTGGCCGCCAGATCGCGCGCCATAGTCTGGAGCTTGGCGTAGACCTCGGCCAGGTGGCGCTGCTCGGCGGCGAACACGGGGTCGTCCGAGGCCTCAGGGGGCGCTTGCGGCGCGGATGCGGGCGTTGCCGGCCGGGATGTCGCGGGATGGATGCGCTCGTTCTCCAAAGATGCTCCTTTGCGTTGCTCGTCAGTCAAGACTCGGGAGATTATACGCCCCGCCCGCGCAAAAAAGGAGCCTGTTCGAGGCTGGTTCCTTTTCTGTATGATAAAGTTACAGCCCCCATTCGTTTTCGACCCATGGAGCATCGCCTGTGAGCATAGACACCGCGACCGGAAAAGAGGCGCCCGCCGACGTTTCGACCGAGCGCGTGAAGGACATCTTCTCGCGCATCGCCAAGAAGTACGAGCGCTTCAACGCCGTGTCGAGCTTCGGCGCGTACCGGCAATGGCTCGCCGGCATGATGCGCCAAGCGCCCATCGGCGCGGACGCGGACGTGCTGGACATCGCCGGCGGCACGGGCGACGTGACGTTTTCCGTGGCGCGTGCGAAACGGCCCGCCCACATCCAGTGCACCGACCTCGTGCCAGAGATGCTCGAGGTGGCGCGCACCCACTACGCCGACGGCGCGGCAGAGGGCGTTTCGGTTGACTTCGAGGTGGTGGACGCGCAGGACATCCCCTATCCCGACGCCAGCTACGACGCGGTGACCATGGCCTACGGCATTCGCAACATGCCCGACCGGCCGCGCGCGCTGTCCGAGATGCTGCGCGTGCTAAAGCCGGGAGGCGCGCTCGTGTGCCTGGAGTTCTCCACGCCGCCGAACCGCGTGTGGCGGGCGCTTTACAGCTTCTACCTCAAGCACCTCATCCCGTTTTGGGGCGGCCTCATCACCGGCGACCGCGAGGGGTTCGTGTACCTGGCGCGCTCCATCAAGGCGTTCCCCAATCAGCAAGGTTTGGCCGACCTGATGCGCAGCGTTGGGTTTGAGGACGTGACCTGGAAGAACTACACCGGGGGCATCGCCGCTGTGCATGTGGCGAAAAAGCCGGAGGCGTAAGGGGGCCAGCCGCTCCCCAATGTGCCGAAAACGCGCCGAGGGGAGTGCCGAGGGGCGCGGGACCTTTGGCGCCTAGTGGCCGCGATGCTTCTGCTTGCGTTTCGCGGCTTTTTTGGCGAACCGTTCTTGCCGGCAATCCTCCTTGCGCCGACGACGCGCGATAGCGCTCTTTTCTTTCGCAAGTTCGCGCTGTTCGGCAAGCGCTTGCTGGGCCTTTGTGCCCTTGCGGGAATTTTCTTGCAGCTCTTTTTCGATCATGCGTCGCAACCGCTTCGGGTTCACTCGTTTGGACTGCCCAACGTCAACCTGCACATCATGCGTGAACCGGAGATCGTTCCAATGATCGCAGATAAAACGGAATACTTCGGGAGTGGTAGGCTCCGTCCCAAAGACATGCCGAGCCACACCGTAGGCACCGCTATCCTCCACTTCGATAAGACCAACCCAGAACGGCTCCTCGAAGCAAACGGTGAGTTTGCACAGGCTCATCGCATCCTCCTTTATGTGCTTTCCGCCATGAAGGAGGGACAACCAAGGAGGCAGGTTACTGACAGCGCGCCAAACCGCGCCGCACCCCGACTACCCAACGGGGTCGTGTTTTTACCTTCGGAGAGAGGATACCACAGCGCGGCCACGGATTGACCATGGCGGAAGACGCCACTCACAAGAGTCCGGCGAAGGCGCTGCGTCACTTTGGAGGTGCTGCACCACTTTAAAGACGCCGCACCCACTTTGGAGGCGCTGCACCATCTTGAAGACGCCGCACCCACTTTGAAAGCGCCGCACCACCTTCTGAGTCGTTTTCGCCCTCCGTCCGTTGGCAGATGCGCGAAAATTTTCCTGAGTTGGTCAAAATTCCTAGAAATCGGGGGATTGGATCCCGCTCAAAGACCAGTTTGGTTGAAACGAGAACTTGTGACCTGGCCTTTCTTCAATCTCTTCGCCGACTCGCTTGTTTTGCGCCTCGAAAATCCCCCGACTTCCCCAACTTTTGACCAACTCAGGAAAATTTCGCGCATTCAGACAACAGAGACGCGTGTTAGAGATGCAGCTGTGCGCTAAAAGACGGAACGACATGGAGAAGCGGCGAGGATTTTCGGAACGCGTGGAACCTTTTGGCCCCGAACGCCCACACAATGGAGATTATGCTCTAGAGAAGCACCGGGGCCGGGGTCCCACGATAATCACGGGGATCCCGGCCCCGACTTCCGCGTCCTCCGCAGGAGTGGCGTTGACTTGATTGCACCCGGAGAGCACCAAACCAGCAGCGGGCACATTGTGGATTTTTCGAACACTGGATCTGGGCATGCAAGCTTTCGGTCAGCTCTTCGAAGAACCTTGCTCGAGGGGCCTCAATGCGCACGCCTCGGCAATGCCGGGAACTGACCCTGCTTTCCTTCGCCACTATCGCGATGTGGACGGACTGGAGACCGATATCATCATCGAATTACGCGACGGGCAATGGGGGCCATCGAGATCAAACTGAGCGGCGCGAAGACAGCGCGGCTCTCTCTAAAAAAGTTGGGGGATTTCTTCCATTTCAGCCATTTAGGCCGCTTCCCCCATGTTTTCGGCAATTTGGCAAACACGCTCTCCCTCTGATCAGAAAGTTGGGTGACGCGAGGGGTGATACTTGCCTCATCCGGCGTGTGACCTGTCCTTGATGCTAAGGCGGCGGGTATGCCCACACGCCGGGATAAAGGCAGGTTGGAAGGAGAGACGACGCCTCCCCTTCCAACCCTATGGCGACCCGTCGTCTTAGCAGATTGGAGCAATGCCATGGAAGACGGGATGACGCCAAGTAGGCGGATGCTGTCTGTGCAGGAGCGAAGCCTTATAAGACGAGCGCTTAGACCCGAGAGGGTAAGCGAAGAGGACTTCGAAGCGCTTCTGTGCTTGTTCGAGGAGTGCGCTCTTACAACTTGCGAAAAGGACTTCAGTTCCCCATACAAAGCCGCGGGGCACAAGCCAGCGCCCGGCTGTCCTGGGATTATGAATTATCGATTTTCATTTGACGAACGCTTTTACGTACGCTAGCATCAGTAATGCCAGTGAGATGAAAAGGAAACCACCACCATGACTGCCATCAGTGCAACCGCCCTACGGAAAGACTTGTACAACATCATTGCTACAGTCAATGCAGACTGTAAACCTGTTGTCATCACCAACAACCGTGGTAAAAGCGCTGTGCTTGTGGGGGAAGATGAGTGGGCAGCTATTGAGGAGACTTTGCACCTCATGAGCATTCCTGGTTTCGCAGAAACACTGGCTGAAGGACATGCCGAAGCTCTTGATGAGTGTGTCCTTGAATCTGATCTGGAGTGGTAGATGTGTGGCTTATTGTATTCACCAAACGTGCTGCCAAAGATGCGAAGTTACTTAAATCCGCAGGCCTTGATGGAAAAGCCAAAGCCCTTTTAGATGCGATACGACAGGATCCTTTCAACACACCACCTGCCTACGAAGCTCTTGTAGGCAGTTTGCAAGGCATGTATTCCCGACGCATCAACATCCAGCATCGACTTGTTTATGAAGTGATTCCTGGACCTGTCGTTAAAGATAGCACGGAATACGCGGGAACGGTGAAGGTCCTCAGAATGTGGACACACTACGACAGGGTTCGATGAGAGTTGATCTCCACAGGCCGTGAAGGCTAAGCCCCACATTCTCATCAGCGACTTGGCTAATATTTTGACTAGAACCGTCCTGGGACAGGAGTTGTCACCCCGTAAGAGTTTTGTTAAGCCGCGCAAAGTCGAGTAGCGCACGGAAGCCTATGCAGACAATGCGTGGTAGATTGATTGAGTTGCGTCCTGCTTGTCGCGCCTGGAATGAAATTGGAACTCATGCTACATGGTAGTCACGCCGGGTGTATGCGACAGCAAGCAGCACCTTTGTAGAGTTTTACGCTTTTGTGGGGGAACAATCTACCAGATCGGCTCCCTCGAATGCGAATGAGGCCTTTCGGATTTCCGCGTGACGCACGCAAGTCAATCGACTTTCCTTCCAATAGGCGCACATCCAAGCAAATAATTTGCAATACGGGAAGCTCCCTGGCCATCAACCAATTTTCTACCCATATGAGGCATATGCGCAAAGTCAGGCTCGGCAAGGAGAGCAGAAAGACGATCGGCAACATCTTTCGACCCCCAAGACAAAGTGGTCAGCGCACGCCCCGCGCCACTGCAACCATACCCGACAGCATTTGGTATTTGATTTTCAACAATCGGACAAGCAAGCGTAGGTACACCAGCGCATGCAAGCTCGTACAGCGTCGAACCTGCTGCTGACACCGCAAGGTCTGCCCGCTGCATAAGCGGGGCCAAATCGCGCACACCCTTGCGTATGTGCACCTGGTCGATGCTCAATCCTGGCAGATCAAAATCAGCAAGCGGCCCTTGCACAACATCAATGCAAGCATCGGGCAGCACTGCCAGAACCCCCTCAACCATTCGCTCGAGCGCCTGATATGGATTGGTCGATCCAGCAGTCACTAAAACACGCTGAAACGCCCCTGTTCGATTTCGGGCTATGACCTTAAACGACGGTCTTACAGGAGCAAAAGACGGCCCTATGAGAAGATCAACCGATGACTCATACACCGCACGATAAACTTCCCTAGAAGCACCGAACCCATAATTAACCACCGCATCAACATCAAGTTTTAGCGGGTAGTTCTGTCTGCCCGTATCGAATGCATACAGATCATCAATATAAGCAACGCGTATTGCCTCGTCCAGCCGTTCTCTCAACTGCTCGAAAAATTGGAGAGTTGCCGCATAGGTATCCACCAGTAGCGCTACCGCGTCGCGCTCGTGACAAAAACGTGCGAGCGCTATTGCATCCTCATCACCTAGCTCGCTCCACGCGCCGCCGAGCACATGCACCATACCCCCTCGTGCCTCAACAAACTCAGCCGACTCGTCATCTGACACGGCGAACACAACTTCTGCCCCGAGCGCCTCCATCTCGGCGACGACGGACAGGCACCGCATTGCATGACCCGATCCAATCTTTGAGTTGGCATCAAGTCGAACAACTATGCTTCTTGCGGCGCATCGGCTACTCAAGACCGTACCGCTCCTTCCACACGTCAATCCTGTCCGACCATGCAAAGGGATACTTCTCGCGTAGCGCTTGCATCTCGGCAACCGTATGATAGCTTCCTTCGCCTTTTTGCGGATACGGCAAACAAATCCCGTCTCTCAAGTCTTTCCAATTTACTTTAACCAGATCAATTGCCGTTGCAATAAGTTTTGCATATGACGAAGAAAATGTCTCGATGTCACTCATGTGGACTTCCCGCTGCAGCAGAATGCGTCCTTGGTCCAACTTTTCAGTCAGTTCATGCACCGAAACACCTTTAGGCGTATTGTCATAAAAACTGAAGAAATTCGGGCTTGCGCCCCGGTTCCATGGCAAGAGCGAACAGTGGACATTGATTATTCTTCCTCGGACTGCGTCGATAACATCTCGTCGCACAATATGACGATAGTTAAAGCTCAGCACTAACGCAGGATCAGCCTCCTCTACGGTCTCAACATCCAGCGGGTCCGAAATCTCAATGACCCGCTCCCCGACCTGCTTCAGCCAGGCCACCAAAGGCTCGGTGTTGTCGTTGTTCGAGAGGAAAATCACCGGACGCCTCGAAGGTGAAGATACGCTCTGACTCAACGTACCCCCCCCCTATGACAACACGGGCCGACGCCTCGTTTTCCGGGCGAACCCGAGCGACAACGCGCTTCACGCCAAGCTCACGCAGTGCAACGTCCGTCAGCAGACGAACCGCTTCGGTCGCATATCCCTTGCCCCGCTCGGCCTTCTCTCCGATCATATACGACACTTCGCACGAATCATCGGTGATGGACGAGAGACCTGCGGTGCCAATCGGCTGCCCGTCCTCGTTGAAAATCATGAAGTCGTAGCGGGCGTCATCGACGAGATAGCGCTCGAACCAGGTCAGATGCTCCTCCATCGTAATGGGGCGTGCATCGAAGAAAGTACGGTAGTTGTCCGGATCGCTGCGCCAATGGACGATTTTCGCAGCATCTTCGCGCCTGATGCCTCGCAAAAGCAAACGGGCGGATCGGTACGAAACGTCTTTATTCATCGTCGCCCCTATACATGATCGGATCGCCAAATCCATACGCGCGGTCGGCGACGGCCCCAAGAACGTCATTGTAGTGCTTCGGTTTTGCCCCATATCCCGGGCGCACGATGCGAATGTTATCTTTGGTGAAAACCTCTCCCTTAGCGATATCTTTGCAAGCGAAAATCGAGCGCCGGAATACCGTGCTATCCTTTTCATCACCCGACGGTCCGAAGGAAGGCGAACCTAGGGCAGATGCGGCATCGCCCACGGCCTCCACCATGGCGGCGAACTCAGCGGGTTCCATGGAGAAAGCGGAGTCCACTGTCTCCATCTCACGGGAGAGGCAGAAGTGCTTCTCTATCACGCGAGCACCGAGCGTCACCGCCGCCACGTCGGCGGTGTGCCCCATCGAGTGGTCAGAGAACCCGACGCGACACCCGAATATTTCAGCCATCCTCGGAATGCTTGCGAGGTTCATGTCAGAAAAGTTCGCTGGATACTCGCTGCAGCAACGCAGGAGCGTGATGTCATCGCATCCGCCCCGACGCGCAGCAGCCATCGCTTCCGCTATCTCTTCTTCCGTTCCCATGCCGGTAGAAACGATGAGCGGCTTTCCTTTAGAGGCGGCGTATTCGATGAGCGGAGTATCTACCAACTCAAACGATGCTATCTTGAACGCGCCGATACCCAAATCGCAGAGGAAATCTACCGCCGTCTCGTCGAAGGGGGTGGAGAGAAAGTCCATCCCGAGTTCCTCGCAGCACCTCATGACAGGCTTGTGCCACTCCCACGGAAACGACCCCTCACTATAAAGATCGTACAGGGTGCGCCCATCCCACAACCCACCCTTCACCCGGAACCACTCGTTATCGCAGTCGAGCGTGAGTGTGTCGGCAGTGTAGGTCTGAACCTTGAGGCAGTCCGCCCCCGACTTTGCGGCCGCCTCGACAATCTCAAGGGCCGTCTCTAGACTGCCTCCGTGGTTGGCGCTCATCTCGGCGATACAGTACACACCGCCGCTCGCCAACTTCTCCGACATTCGCTTCATTCGTTCAAACCTTTCAGATTTCTGAACTTATCCTCAGCTATCTTCCAATCCTGCAGAGTATCGATATCTTGCACTTCGGCATCTGGAAGAACAAGCAATCGCGATACTCCGCATACAAGAGCATGCTCGCGTCGAAACGCTTCAGTGCGAGCCAGATAAAGCTGTCCTGCGTCATGGTAGAGAGGTTCGAGGTCTTGACTGCGCGTTAGTGCATGTTTGGGCATCCACCATGCAACCTGACCGTCCTCCACGCGAAACGCCCGCTGAGGCGGGAAAGAAAACCGAACTGCCGAAATAACAGAATCAACACCCGTATCAAGCAAAGCGAACGCCTCGACAATACGGGCTGGTGTCACAAACGGAGCTGTGGCGTACAGGCAACAAAGCGCATCGAACGAACGCCCACGCGCCTTGTACTCAGTAAGCACTTCTTCTAGGACATCGGCTGTCGTTGCAAAGTCGTCGCTCGTCTTCGCGCTGCGCATGAACGGCACGCTCGCGCCGTGCGCTCGCGCGACCTCGGCAATCTCCTCGTCGTCGGTGGACACCATCACCTCGTCGAACAGTTTGCTTTCCATCGCTGCCTCGATGGAGTAGGCGATGATGGGCTTACCGCAGAAATCGCGCACGTTCTTGCGTGGGATGCGCTTGGACCCGCCACGTGCCGGAATCACGCACAAGGCCCGGCTCTTTCTCACAGTGCTGCCTCTTTTCTTGTGCGACATGCCTTCACCACCTTGCGCACCGCACGCACCACATCCTCCGCGTCGCTGTCGGACATGCGGCAGTGAAGCGGCAAGGTGACCGCCTCCTCGTAGTAGCGGTTCGCCTCCGGGCAGCAGGCCGGGTCGTAGCCGAGGTCGGCGTAGTAGGGCAGCCGGTACACCGGGAGGTAGTGGACGTTCACGCCGATGCCCTCCGCCCGCAGCGCGTCGTAGACGAAGCGCCGCGTTGTGCCCAAAGCCTCTAGGTCAAAGCGCAGGCAGTACAAGTGCCGCGTCGTCTCCTCCGGAGACTCGTCCTTTTGAAACGACACTTCGGGAATGCCCGCGAACTCCTTGTTGTAGTGCGCCACGATCTCCTGACGTCGGCGGGTGAACTCGGGGAGCCGCGCCATCTGGGACGCGCCGAGCGCCGCCTCGATGTCGCTGATGCGGTAGTTGTATCCCAATTCGAGCTGCTCGTAGTGCCAGCCGCCCTCGTCGGACTCGCGCATGAGAGAGCGGTCCCGCGTGATGCCGTGCTTGGCGAACAGCGCGACGCGCGCCGCCAGCCCGGGGTCGTTCGTGCAGACCGCGCCCCCTTCGCCCGTCGTGACCGTTTTGACCGGATGGAAGCTGAAGCAGGTGAGGTCCGCAATGGAGCCGACGGGCCGCCCCGCGCGCGACGTGCCGACGGCGTGGGCGGCGTCCTCTATGAACGCAAGCCCGAACTCATCGCATACGGCGCGGATCGCATCATGATCGACGGGCACGCCGCCGAAATCCACCGCCACGACCGCCTTGGTGCGCCCGGTCACCTTCTCGCGGATGGATTCCGGAGACACGTTCCACGTGAGCGGATCGATGTCGGCGAACACCGGAGTGCCGCCACAATAGAGCACGCAGTTGGCCGACGCGGCGAAGGTGACGGGACTGACCACGACCTCGTCCCCGGGACCGACGCCCGCGGCGAGGCAGGCCACGTGCAGCGCCGCCGTCCCGTTGGCGACCGCCGTGACGTAGCCGGCCCCCACGGCGTCCTTGATGGCGCTCTCGAACCTCTCGGTGGCGGGACCGCAGGTGAGGAAGTCGCTGCGAAGCGTGTCAACGACCGCCTGGATGTCGCCTTCGCTCACGTCTTGGCGCCCGTACCCCAGAACACCGTCGCGGACCGGAGTTCCCCCGTCTATCGCAAGCCTCTCCACGCCCGACCTCCTAGTACTTGATCTCCATGCCCGACACCAGATCGCGCAGCTGCTCGACGGAGAGCCACTCGGCGTTCGTGCCCGAGTCGTAGACGAACCCGGGCTCCACCTTCCTGCCGCCCGGGGCCACCGCCTTCCCGAGGTCGCACCACTCCATGTGGGGGTAGACGACGTAGTGGCCCTCGTACTCGTAGGTGGTGAGGCTGTCGGCGGCGGGCACCATGCACTCGTGCAGCTTCTCGCCCTCGCGGATGCCCACCTCCACCTGCCTGGCGCCGGGCGCCATGGCGGTCGCCAAATCGGTCACCTTGAACGAGGGGATCTTGGAGATGAACGTCTCGCCGCCCTTGGCCTCGGCGAGCGCCTTGACGACGAGCTGCACGCCCTCGCCGAGCGAGATCCAGAAGCGCGTCATGCGCATGTCCGTGATGGGCAGCTCGGTCGCGCCGCCCTCGATGAGCTTGTGGAAGAACGGGATGACCGAGCCGCGCGAGCCGGCCACGTTGCCGTAGCGCACCACCGAGAACGTGGTGCCCGACGCGCCGCGGTAGGCGTTGGCCGCCACGAACAGCTTGTCGGAGACGAGCTTGGTGCCGCCGTAGAGGTTCACCGGGTTGACGGCCTTGTCGGTGGACAGCGCCACCACGCGCTCCACCCCCGTGTCGAGCGCCGCGTTGATGACGCTCACGGCCCCGTCGATGTTGGTCCTGATGGCCTCGATGGGGTTGTACTCGCAGGCGGGCACCTGCTTGAGGGCGGCGGCGTGCACGACGTAGTCCACCCCGTCGCACGCGCGCCTCAGCCGCGCCTCGTCGCGCACGTCGCCGATGAAGAAGCGCAGGCGCGAGGCGTAGTCCCTCCCCGCCTCGCGGCCCAGCTCCTCGAAGCGGTTGCGCATCACGAACTGCTTGTACTCGTCGCGCGAGTACACGATGACCTTTTTCGGTTCGTGGCTCTCCAGCACGTAGCGGACGAACTCGTTCCCGAACGAGCCGGTGCCGCCGGTCACGAGCACGGTCTTGCCATCAAGCATGGTCTCTCCTTCTCTCTATGGGGTTTTCAAAGTGCGGACAACAAGCATCTCGTGATATCAACCTCGCCAGAGTAATCTACTCACCACGCTACATTCCAATAGATACCCGGCTAGCGATAAACCGAACTTTTCCTTATGCCCTCTTACGAAAAGTCAACTTTTTGGCCATGTGCACAAAATCGGCCGCCCCTGCAAGGCGAAACAACCTTGCTCCACCTGCGTACACCAGCAAGAACACCACCACCTGAATAACAATCGAAACAATGCTATTCAGACCGGCGAGAAGCACAAACCAAGCAGCAGCGGCGGCAACAGCCGAAAGGGTGTACACTGGCGCTAAGTCAAGCAATTGTTGAGATCGAGCATAGCCGATCATTCGCGCCGCAGGATGCAGATCTATCAACAGCACAGACAATAGCCCAACGACCATAGTTGCAAACGACACAGCATAAATGTCTCGCGAAATCATTGATGTTACCGTGATTGCCACACCACCGACAACCACTTTCACCACCTGAAGCTTCAGATATAGCCCACTATTACCAAGAGCCATATATGCCCGCAAGTTCACTACCTGCAAAAGAGTCAGACTCCCCGAAACACAGAGCATCTGAAATACAGGAACACATGGTAGCCACACATCCCCCAAAAGCAGATCTACGGCCGGGTCGGCTGCCGCCGCAAAGAACAAAGCAAAAGGAACCGTCACAAACGACCCAGATACAAGCGAGCGTTTGACAGCAGCGACAAATACATCTCTACTATCTTTGATCGAAGAAAACGCGGGGAAAAACACGTTTTGCAACGCGTTAGTGGCTACACCTATCACAGCATTGGGCCATTTCCTACCCTGACTGTAATATCCAAGATCGGAGGCCGGACATGTTTTACCAATTACTAATTCGGAAACCCCCGAATACAACACATTAAGAATTCCAGTCGCACATACTTTCCAGCCATAGGAAAAAAGCTCTCTTGCCACATGAGGATCAAACGAAAAAGAGGGTTTCCAAGGCACAACTACTAGCATGACCGCGCAAGCGCAAGCTCCTTGCGTAACCGTTTGCACGACAAGCGCCCATGTACCCCACCCTGATAGAGCCGCCAAAATACCAAAGATTCCCGACATTAACATAGCAATCAGGTTCACTTGAAACAGCCCTTTGAAATTCATGGATCGCTGTAAGTAGGAACGCTGAATAGAGTTAATGGAATTCAACACTACAACTGAGGAGAGAACGCGCAGCAGACTTTCTAAATCAGGCATATTGTAGAATACGGCACATATCGGGGCAAGGAAAAACAAAGCGACATAAAGCACGATAGCGATGATGAGACTCAACCAAAACCCCGTGGAATAGTCCATGTCGGTAGAATCTGTACGCTGTATGAGCGCTATTCCCAAACCACTCTGAGCCATAGCGTCTGCAACGTTGACTATCACAAGCAGGATAGCAAGCACCCCAAACGTCTCAGGCGCAAGCAATCGAGCAAGGCCAATCTGAACGGCAAACCCAACAACTTTGGAGCCGCCTTGTTCGAGAAACGACCAGAGAAGTGATTTGGCAACAGACAAAGTTATCTATGCCTAACTCAGCACCTCATCAACAAATGAAACGAACTTCTTCCGCCAGTCAGACTCCCATACTCCATTCGACCCAAATGACACCTTAGTTGATCCTCTCAGTATTCTTTGTATATCGCTAATATCCTTAACCCAAGGGAATGGCGAATTTGCCAAGTTTTCACGCGTCAAGTCATCATCTCGCACCGCCACCCTCTCCGCTATTCCAACTGCCTCAAAAAGGACCGTGGAATACGACCCCACCACCAAAACACACCTGGTAAATGTCTCGTACAAATTTCCCGAATCTATCTCAACTGATGCATATTTGCTAGACAGAGCAGCCGTTTCGACCCGTTCAAGAGGATGGGGGCGAAATATCACTCGATATTCCGGAAATACGCCCGCCAGGCTATTAGTAAAATCAAGGACGTTTTCGGTCCCATACGCACAACCCATGACTGCTATGGTGTCCCTTGTTTTTTTCTCGAGAGAGGACAGACGCGCCTCTCGGTATGGGTTCCCAATGCATATACCCTGACTGGGCATATGTGTTTGCGCTTGCCACCACGATCCGTAAAATAGCCAATAATTTGGTTTACCGCGGGCAAATAAACTATCTTTTGAGATCCGCGGAGATGGAGAACAGATAACATTCCTCGAAGAAAAGGCGCCGTGCTGCATTTCAGCAACAACTACGCCACGCTTTCTCAAGGCAGAGACAAAACCCCAGTTCTCAGAATAAATTCCACCTATCATTAAAACAAGGCGCGTTTCGCTCCCCATTAATCGAGTGAAGTAGTTCAATCTATATTGCGAAGCTAGATACCTAGCATAAGCTACTCGACAAGATCTTTTTATCTTTTCAGCATCAATTTTGTCCCCATATTCACACATGAGCCAATCAACAACATGAACGATCATATTTTTATATGAATTCGGTATTTCTCCCAAACGGGAGCGACTCTCCGACTTTCCAAAGCACACAATATCCAATAAACCTACCCCTATCACATTGCGATACAAGCGATCAGAAGGCAATTGCCAATCCGAAGAAGCGCGCTCCAGCACAAGAGAAGACAAGGGAAGAGCGCTGGCAAAGTAATCCACGTACATATTGACAGCTTTACCTGAGGGTATGTCTTCCTCATACCTTGCAGGAACAAAGAATGCGACTTTCGAATCATGCGTAGTGTGCATTTGACGACAAAGTGTGGGCGCCGTTTGTAAACAATACCGGATTGCTTTGAAATCAAAAGAGCGAGATGATCGCACAGGGGCCGATAAACTAAGAAGTTGCTGATGAACTTCTTGCAAAATCGAATCACGGACAAAATACCACCAAGGAATCCCATCTTCATTCACAAAGCTAAGGAGATCCCCATCGAATTCCTCTATAAATCTTGCATCGTTACGATGTATTTCAAACACGACGCAACAGACCTCCTGTCTTAGAATGAGGCTTTGGCAAAACAACACTCTCATCAAAAAATGCCGATATACAGAGTAAATAAATCACGAAATCAAGATTTGAGAAGAAGCATATCGAATCCGTTACTATCCTCAAAGGAAATGACAGGACTATGAGCAGCATCCCGATCTTCCCCTCCGAAATCCTGAGCATGCCCTTGCAAAGAAGTATCACTACCAATAAAAATCCGAATAGGCCCGTATACGAATGGAGCAAAATATATGAATTGTGCGGATGTTTCAAAAAATCAATAGACGGGAGTTGAGACAAATCAACCCCAAATATGATGTTCAGAGGATTGCTCAATTCATGGAAATACTGCTCTGCTATAGAACTCCTGCCGTCAGAATCAAGACCTCCTGTTAAAAAATTCTGATAGATTGCTGTATCCTGGAAAATGTTTATATTTTGTACCAGAATTATAGCGGCCACAATAATGCTCAATACGAACACAATCCTTTTCAAGGAGAGCAGCCTGCCATTTTTAAAGTTCAGAACCACACCTATCAGCAGCATCGCTGAAAAAAGAACCCCGGATCTTCCACCTACCAACAAACATAAAAACAGAGTGAGAATCGCAGGGGCCAAATAGATGATTAGGGGCATGCGTTTGTTTTCGCGCGCAATTCCAATATAGATGAATTGAAGAAGCCATAAAAGCTCTGCAGACAAAGCGTTCGAATTTGTTTCGCTAAAAAGTTCACCTCTGATTACACTTTGCGGCACCGATAGAGCATACGCGCTAAGAAAAAGAACCAAAGCAACGTACCCCCACCATAACAACCAAGTAAAAGAAAACCACCGTGCAATCTGACAAGCAAATATCACGCCTAAAGCAATAAAACCGAATTGGGCAATTGTTTCTTCAAACCCCGTCCGTTGCTGATAAAGAATAGAGCAGCCAGCACATATCATTAAAGCAAGAGCAATCAGTAACACTTTTTGAAAATCGCGTCTTTCCGCAAATATATGCACGTTTTTCGTTATAAGAAAATTGGCCACTATGCTGGCAATCAATAATGGATATACAATGTATCTCTGGGATCCTAGTACAATGTGACCTACAAAATATCCACAACACATGAGAAGAAGTTCTGCCGAAATGACTTTCCTCATTTTTTGGCGTGCGGCTTCCTCAGCATCGCAAGTATCCATCTTGATCGCTGCAGGCAAAACATCGTCCATAATCAAAAAATCTTTCGTCTTACTAGCCAAGACGCTTCAACTCCACATGTCCTGTCCAACCAAAGTGTGGCTTGAAAGCAAGGGTGCTTGCGGGTTCCACATCCACTACACGTCCACTCCACTTCGAATATGCTCCTGCAATGCAGACATCATCCGAAGTGAAGCTCGCAAGCGGCCAGCGCATGCTGTCAAAAGCGTGGGATATGGTCGGCACAC
>NZ_CBDTNW010000064.1:0-81209 GCF_965361815.1 Rubneribacter sp. | reverse complement strand
GGGCCAGGACGCGGTCCCGGGTGCGCGAGCTGCGGACGGCGCGGCGGCTCGTCCGCATGCGATGTCGAAGGGGGCAGGGGAGGGGGCCGCCCCCTTCGAGCGACGTCCTTTTACGCGCCGGCCACGTACGCGGCCGCGTTCGCGCCTGCAAGCCGCCCCGACGTGAACGCCCAGCCCAGCGCTACGCCGCCGTACTGCGCGTAAGGCTCGAGGTTCGTGTACAGCACGCCGCCGCTGTCGTTGCCGCAGGCGTACAGGCCGGCGACCTTCGTGGAGCCGTCGGGCTTCAGCACGTTGAGGTCGGTGTCCACGTCGAGCGCGGCGATGGTGGCGTACGGCGCGGCGTCCGCCTTGACGGCGTAGTAGGGCGGTCGGTTGATCTGGGACACCAGCGTCTCCTTGCTCTTGCCAAACTCCTCGTCCACGCCGCTTTCGCAGTAGCCCTGGTATCGTTTCACCTGGTCGGCGAACGCGTCGGCGGGAACCCCCATCTTCTTGGCCAGCTCTTCGAGCGTGTCCGCCTTGAACACGTAGCCTTTGGCCTCGGCCGTCTCCAGCACCTCGTAGATCTGCGGGATGGGTGTCATCTGCGGATAGCCTCCCTGCCCGAACACCTTGGTGGAGCTTTGGAACGCGCCCTCTTTGCCGGGGTAGCCGTTCTCGGCGAGGCCGTCCACGTAGTCGCCGCCGTAGATGGCGTACCAGCTGGGGCCTCCCGCCCAGAACGCGAACGTGCCGCTTTCGTTGTAGTGGCGCACGCCGTCGATGGCGCTCACCTGCAGGGCGCTCGCGTTGATGCCCATCATCATGGGGATGTCGTTCAAGGACCACACGTTCTGCTCCTGCATGCGCTCCTCAAGGCCGTCGCGGTAGTAGCAGGGATACTCCGTCAGGTAGTCGGAGGTGGTTTTGAAGTGGATGCAGGGCGACATGTCGATGTTGTACGTTCCGGCGCCCTTGTCGATGGCCGAGGCTATCATCGCGCCCTTGTTCTGGTGCATGCCCCACAGGTGCCAGCGCGCGGCCAGCGGGTACTCGGGGTTCTGCAGGTGCTTCTCCAGCATGTCGCCATTGCCGCAGAAGCCGCCCGTGCACAGGATGACGGCCTTCGCGTTGATGGTGTATTCGGTGCCGTCCACGTGGTTGCGCGCCTTGACGCCCGCCACGCTGCCCGACGCGTCGTCCAGCAAAAGCTCGTACGCCTCGGTTTCCAGCAGGTACTCGCCGCCCAGGGCCTTGAAGTCGGCGATGATGCGGTCGTAGTACTGGCCGACGGAGGTGGAGCGGTCGCCGAAGGTGTAGTCGGGGTACTCGGCGGCGTAATCGACGTCGTCTTCCATGTTGGACTTGTACACGTACTGCTGCTTGCACAGCCAGGTGCTTGTGCCGAAGCCCTTCATCCCCCGCGTGAACACGAACCCGTGGTCGAACTGCAGCCAATCGACCGTCTTGCCCGACTCGTCCATGAGCAGCTTCACGCAGTCGGGTTTGCAGGGCGTTCCCTTGGAGTAGTTCGCCATCCAGTCCGCGTAGAGGCTGTCGTAGTCGCACCACGGCTCGCCGTTGTTGTACTTCTCCAGGTAACGGGGCGCGTTGATGCTGAACGGCTCGCCGGCGTTCGCCGCGGTGCCGCCGTACTTGCCGGCGGTTTCCAGGCCGAGGATGCGCACCTCCTTGCCGGCCGCCGCAAGCGTCTCGGCCGCCGACATGGCCGCCGCGCTGCCCGCGCCGCCCAAGCCGCACACCACGATGTCGTAGTCGAGCGTCTGGGTGCCGCCCTGCTTGTCCGCACGGCTGTAGAAGCGGTGGATGGCGGTGCCGTTCGCCCCGCCTGCTTCGAGCGCTTTCTTGAGGGCGTCTTCGGTGGCTGAGCGGATGCCGGTGCTGGCGCTTGTGGCCCCCGTCACCGCGTCCACCGTCACCGACTGCTGCTCCACCATGCGGGGGATGAGCAGGTCCTCGGCCGCTTTGAGGATGAGAGGCTCTTCACGGTTGAGCTTCTTGTCTATGACCTCGATGGATTTGAGGCTGGTCTTGTCCACCTCTATCTTGACGCGGACGGGCTCTATCCAGTCGAATCCGCGCGCCTCGCCCACGTAGACGCCGGGGCGCATGGTTGTCTCGCCGGGCTCTTCGAGTGCGCCTGCTTGGATAAGGCAGTCCTCGGTCGCGCGGAACACGGCGCGGCTTGTGGCGGTGGCGCCCGTCACGGCATCGACGCCGTCGAGGCCCTTCGCCTCCAGGATGCGCTCCTGCAGCACGCGGGCCGCCTTGCCGCCCCGGTCGGGCGTCTCGCCCATGTCGGCAATCGACACCTCCTCCACCAGGCCGCCTTTGACGGAGATCTTCACGGTCACGTCGGCGAGGAACCCGTGCGACGACGCCTCGTACGTGCCGTCCTTCGCCTGCGGGGCGCGCTTATCGCCCGCGCTTCCCGCCGTGCCCTCCGAGCAGCCCGCAAGCGTTCCGCCGACCGCTCCCGCGGCCCCGACGGCCGCGGTGAGCGCCGCGCCCTTGATGAAGCTGCGTCTGTCCATGCTCGTCCTCATAACCCTCCTCCTTCGTTGCGATGCGGACGGCCCGATGCTAGGCGGCAAGGAAGGGAGCTGCATCCTCACAAAAGGAGGATTTTAACATTGTGCCTGATGATAGGGACGAAGATTGCAGGGGGCAGGGTGGTGCGGTTGGACACGCTAGGACTCGAAAAGGGCCAAAGCCCGCTCCAGGTCAGGGTCGCCGACCAGGTGGCTCGGTGACCACTCCGCAGGAAGGTCGGGCACGATGCCCCGTCCGTTGACCCGCTCTCCCCTCCAAGCTTCCAGGCTGAGCGCGGCCGGGTAGGTGACGGTGTAAGCCGCGTCGAGGGCTACCGTGAGCGGGAGCGTATGGTCGAGGGTGCCGCGCGTCGGACGCCCCACGACCGTCGATCGGGTAGAGAGCTTGGCGATGCGCACGAGGTTTTCCGCCGTGCCGGCCGTGGCGATATCGGCGAGAACGGCTACAGGGGTCTGCGGCCATTGGGGCTCGATCAGCGTTCGCGCTCCATTCGCGAGATCTATCAGCCGAAAGTCCTGTCCGGTCATGGTGCGGATCTTGGCGGCTTGAGCTCGCGTTTCCTCGGCCTCGGTGAAAAGGCCCTGCGATTCCATAGCCTCGGCACCCGCCGCAAGCGCGTCGGCCGTCATGCGGCAGTTGTTCGGCGAGCACCAGAGGTAAAACGGCCCGAAGCCGGGCAGTTCTTCGAGGCTTGTCGCCCTGTCGACGAGCAAAGGCAGCAGGGCCAGCGCGTCGTCTTCGCTCATGCTGGTCGATTCGCGCAGGTCGATGACTACGCTGCGCGGTTTTGCTTTGGTGCGGTCGTCCTGCAGGAGCGCTGGGAGCGGCTCGCTTGTCCCCGCGCCGGGCCGGACGACCCACACGCCGTTTCCCGCGTCTTCGACCAGGGAGGCCCGGTGCGGGGATGCGCTCCGGAAGTGCTGTGTTTTCAAGCGTTCTGCGTGACCGTTGCTGCGGCGAACGTCGAAGTGCCGCGAAAACGCCAGCGCAACGTCCCAGATCTCGTGGGCGGCCTCGCCGCGCCGGTCGGAAAGGACATGCGCCGCCTGCTGTGCGAAAGCGGGAATGTCGTATCCGTTGACCGCGACGATGCGATCGCCCGCTTTGACGCGGGCGTCCTCCCACACCTGGGTGACGACCAGCTCGTCCTCGAAGCGGCGCGCCGCAAACCCGCAGTTCAGCGCTTCCGGGTAAAGCGCCGCCCTTTCAAATCCCAAAGTTGCCGCGCCGTCCCCTACCGTCCCGAGGTACTCGACGGCGTTGCGCACGAAATGATCCTCGTACAAACGCGACATCAGAGGGACCCGCTGCTCGAAGTCAATGCGGTCCAAGTTCGCCTGAAACGGAGCGGCCATACGGGGGGTCACTGTCTCGCATTCGGCGTAGTCGTGCTCCATGATAAAGGCGAGCGTGTGGAATGACTGGTTGTTGAAACGCTGTTGCATGGCGTCGCTCCTTTTTGCAGCGGGGGCTTCGTCCAATCTTGGAGGGTGCGCGCGAAGAGGGTCTTCGGCGCGACCCCTCCAAGATTCGAAAGCCTCTTCTATCCGGCGATCTTGGCCCAGGCGTTCGCCACCTTGGCGCCTGCGGGGTAGCCATGCGGGTTCTCCTCGCCAGGCGTATGTTCGTCGCCGTGGCAAGGTTCGCAGTCCTCAACACCTTCCAGTTCTGGCGGTATGGCGTCGGAGCCGCCCGTCTCGGTTTTCTCGGGCGGCGCAACGACCTTGCTCAGCTCGTCGTCCAGCGCCACTTCCACGGCACGGTAGCCCATTGTGACGGCCATGCCGTGCGAGCATCCCATGAAGACGGTGGGATAGGTTCCGTAGTACCGGCTGCCCTGGTTGTTGCCAGCGCAGAACAGGCCGGGGATGGGGTACATGTTCTCGTCGAGCACCTGGGCTTTCCCATTCGAACGCAGGCCGGTCACCATCATGAACGCCGACGGCTGGCCGAGATACGAAGCGTAGAACGGACCTTGTTCGAGCGGGAACATGCGCTCCGGGTTTTTGCCGAAGTCCAAATCCACGCCTCCATGTGCCAGCTCGTTGTAGCGTTCGACCGTGGCCAGGAACGTTTCCTTCGGCACGCCCATAAGTTCGGCCAGCTCCTCAAGGGTGTCGGCCTTGTACGTGGCAGCTTGCTCCACCTGCGCGGGGCTGATGGCGCCGCAGGTGTTCGTCGTGTCGCTGAAGCCCACCTGGTCGAGGCTCTCCTTGTAATTCCAGAGTATGGCGTGGTTGGAGTTGAACGCGTGGATTTGCTCGGGCCATTTCGCATCGAAGATCTGGAACATCTCCATGTCGGGGCATTGGAGGCCCTTCACGCTCATGAGGTCGCCGGGAATGTCCTCGTTCATGAAGCGCTCGCCGCGATTGTTCACGAACAGGAACGGGTCGCAGCCGAGGGCGCCTCCGAACGAGTGCGTCATGGTTACATGGCCGCCCTGCTCGATGCTGGCGCCGGCCCACAGGCCCATCTGAATGCCGGAGCCCATGTTCGCCGGGTTGCCGAGGGCGTCCTTGCTTCCGTACATGAAAGCGGAGTAATTCATGGAGTCCTTGGCGTAATAGCGGCGCATCTCCTCGTTGCCGGCGTAGTCGCCACAGCACAAAATGACGCCGCGCTCTGCGTTCAGACGGATGATGTTGCCGTCAACGTCCTCGGCGAACACGCCGGTGACGCGGCCGGACTCGTCTTTGATGAGCTGACGGCCCCAGGTTGAGAAGCGGCACTCGCCGTTGTCGGACGCCTCGACGGCGTCCACGATAAGCTGGTAGATGTCGGAAAGGCCGTTTGTGAGGATGACGTCACCCGGATACTGAGGATAGTCCTGCTGGTCGGGATCGCATTCGGGATTGAAGGGATAGTTGTGCACATAGGCCGAGATGGTGCCGTCCTCGGTGATGCTCTCAAGGCCCTGTTCCGCAAGCGTTTTGGAGCCATCGAAGACGACGATATTGGGAGCGACGTCTATGAACCAGTCGGTGATGCGGCCCGAGTTATGGGTGAAGTACTGCCAAATCGTCTGGTCGGGCATCTGCATGCACAGCTGCATGAGCTTGGTGACGGCAGCCTGCTTGCTCTCTTCGCTCAACTCGCCGCAGAATTGCTTGGCTATGGGCGAGTTCACGCCATGCAGATGGGAGGATCGCCCGTTGAACGTCTCGTTCTGCTCGATGGCCACCACGCGGCAGCCGCTTTCGAGGGCCGCCTTGGCGGCAGCGCAGCCTGCGGTGCCCAGGCCCACAACAACGATGTCGGCGTCCACCTCCTCGTCCCACGTCTCGTAAGGCTCGGGCGGAATGAGAAACGAAGGAACGTACACCCCGTTTTCGTCGATATAGGCCTTGCGTGCGGTCGCGCCCTCTTCGGTGCCGGCGTCCGAAGCCTCCGCGCCGGATTCCTGGGACGCTCCCTTCGGCGCGCATCCCGTGGCGGATAGAGCCACCGTGGAAAGCGATGCGGCGCCCACGGCGCCCATGGCCGCGGTGAGGAATTGCCGGCGAGAGAAAGTGCTCATGATGTCCTCCTTGTCCCCGTCCCACCGTGCGCGTTTGGCCAGGTGGGATCTTCTGCGCGGCAGCGTTGTCGCTGCTGGCGGCATAATAGGGAGGAGAAACGCGCTCCCACAAGACGCTGTTACTTTCTGGGCGCGTTTTGTCCCAAACTGGGCATCGGAATGGAGATGCAGAGTTCGAAAGCGCCGCCGATGTCGCTGACGCTGATGTGGCCGGCGCAGCGACGCGCGCAGCGCTCGATGGCTTCAAGCCCATAGCCGTGGGCGAACGCATCCCCTTTCGTGGTGAGGTAGCGTCCCTCGTTTTTCTTCCGAGGACCCTCGT
Source organism: Rubneribacter sp. (assembly GCF_965361815.1). Lineage (NCBI taxonomy): Bacteria > Bacillati > Actinomycetota > Coriobacteriia > Eggerthellales > Eggerthellaceae > Rubneribacter > Rubneribacter sp. Next base: position 74,811 of record NZ_CBDTNW010000064.1, on the reverse strand, counting down.
ACCAATTCGACACCACCATGACAAGCTGTCCGTTCAGCACGGTTGCCTTGGCTCGAACGACGCGGCGCTTGGGGTCTGCCACCTGCGCCGCCGCTTCTATGGCGTTGTCAAACGCGTTGCCCACCATGCAAATCAGATCGATGTCCCTGATGAAATCGCAGTCATGGAGGTCCATGTAGGTGTGAACCTCCACGCCCATTCCCTGGGCGTGGGACGCCTTTTGGGCTATGCAGGCGTCGAGGGCGGTGTTTCCCGTACGAGGCTGCATCTCGTGGTAACGCAGCGTTTCGTCAAGCTGCTCGAGCATGGGCGCTGCCCCGAAATCCTCGGCTTTCTTGGCGTCTATCAGCGGGCGCACGTGCTTGAAGTCATGGTAGAGGCGCCTCATCTGCTCATCGTGGGCGAGCTTCTGCTCGTACATGCGCCGCTGGCTCGCAAGAGCCCACTCCAGGCGCTCCATGGTGAGACGCGCCTCCGAATAGCCGGCAAGCTCGACAACCCAAAGAATTGCCACGAGCGCCAAAAGGCACAGCGTGACCACGAGGGCGCTTGGGCTTGCGAAGAAATCCGCGACAGGGCCCACTTCGTCCCGGTTGAACGCGAGTATGCTCACCGTTGTCGGCCAGAGAAGAAGCATGAGCAGCGCCTGGGGCCAGCGGACAGCCGTTGCCATGAAGGCTCCGACGCGCTGGCGGCAGTACCTTGCGAAGACGGCTTTCGCCGCAAGCGCCAGCGAGACGCTGACGAGGGATGCCCAGACAAGGTTGTAGCCAAACGCGAAATCCATCATCTTGTACGTTGTGGACACAATGATGGAGGCGAACGATGCGTACACGACCGCAAAGAGCAGCGCCTCGCGGTCCCTTGTGCGAAAAAGGCCGAAAATGATCCCTGCCAACAGCAGCCCCACCACGGGAAGCTCCAGAAACGCTTCGCGGCGAAAAGCGAGCTTCAAGGCCATATAGGTGACGGTGACGGCTGTGGCGACGCAAATCCAGACGGACCGAGAGAAGGCCCGACGGCGGGCAAGCGGGCTCAAGGCCCAGAAAAGCAAAGGGACGTCCACGCTGAGATTGAGGTAGTACAGCGCTTCGATGGCAGCGGCGCTCGCGCTTCCGGGCATCAGAGCTGCGCTCCCATGTAAGCTGTGAACGCCGCCAAAAGATCGCGACGCCGATGCTTGCTCACAGGGAGTGCCTCCCCCGTGGTGAGCAGCACCTCGGCTTTCCCGACGCTGCGCACGAATGCGAGGTTCACAAGGAAGGCGGAGTGGATGCGAAAGAATCCATCTTCGGCAAGCTCGTCTTCCCAATGACTCAGCGAGCTGCGATTCGCGATGGCGCGCGCGGTAGTATGAAACACCACGCTTTTGCTGGCGCCCGTTTCTATGTAGCTGATTTCGCGGCGCCTGAGAACCGCCACGCCCGCCGCGCTCTTCAAGCAGATGAACGCCGCCTGATGCCTTCGCTCAATCTCGGGGAGCAGTTTGCCTATCTCCAGAGCCAGCTGGCCTTCGCGCACGGGCTTCATGATGTAGCGGTAGGCTCCCGCCGAGTATCCCTGCGGAGCATATTCCAGGTAATTGGTGACCAAGACCACGGTGCAGCCCTTGTGCCGGTCGCGGATGAGTTTTGCAAGCTCCATGCCGTCCATGGCGCACCCCGGCATCTCTATGTCGAGAAAGGCGAGGTCGAAGCGCGATGGGTCCGCAGCCAAAAACTCTTCGGGCCTTGCGAATTCCAAGAGCTCGGATTCGTAGGCGGCGTCTGTGGAAACCGTCCGGTACGCGGCAACAAGCTGCGCCCGCTCCTTCGCATCGTCATCGCAAACGGCGACATGGATCATGGCAGCGGCCAACCCCCTCCCAGCAGCTCTGCCCTCGGTTCGCGCAGGGCGGAGGCGTTGCCGGCGCGCTCAACGGTCCCGCGAATCCTGCAAGGGGATGTCTGTTCAACCTCGTCGGCCAACTCCGCCATTCGCACCACCTTCTCGCGTTTCGCTCACTATAGCAAAAAAGTCATACTCTCGTCATACTCTTGACAGGGGTGAGATCGGGCGAGGCCTGCGAAAGCATGGCGTGTTGGATTGCCGCGATCCGAGTGCTATGCTGCATACGGCTGTATGCGGGTTGGGAGGGGATTAAGGGTATGCAGCGAGGGACGACGTGGCGAACGAGGGCGTTGGTGGTTGCGGCCATCGTGGGCTTCGGATTCTTGCAGGGCGCGCGCCTGCTCGATTTGGGTACGGGGCCGTATTCGCCCGAGCCGTATGCGGTCGCAGGCATCGCGGCCGGCGGCCTCACGTATCTGGGTGTGGCCGCGCTTTCGTACATCGGGCGTCTTGATCGGTCGTTTCCACTGTTTGTGGGCGGATGTTGTGCGCTCGTCCTACGGGTGGCGCTCTCTGCGGATCCGCAGGCTCACGCCACTGCGCTCTTGGCGGCTCAGCTGACCGGCGGCATGGGATGGGCGCTTTCCATCCTCTGCTGGATGCAGGTGTTCGCAAGTTATCGTCCCAGCTGGGCGGTGCCCATGATAGCGGCGGGATACGTAGTGGACACCCTGCTCGTGCCGCTAACCGACATGCTTTTCCCAACGGCGCGCGCTGCCGTGTTCGTGGTGGTGCTCGTCCTCTCGCTCGTCCTCCTCGGCGTCTGCATGCGTGCGGACGAGTCGGTGGCGCGGGTCATGATGCCGAAGGACGCGCCGGCCACTTCGATGGCCGAACTCGCCGCGCGCATGCGGCGCGCCATTGTCGGCGCCGTGGTGTTCTCGGCGACATGCGGGTTTGTCGTGCAATTGGACATCGCGGAGGGGATGCTGTACGCGCAAACCGCCGCCACGTCCGTTCTAGGTGTGATCGTGTCGTTCTCGCTGTGCTTGGGGTTGACACTCGTTCGACCTCGAAAAGCCGACATAGATCTTCCCTATCCCGTGTGCGCCGCTGCGCTCATGTCAGTGCTTGCGTTTCGCAACGTGAACCCTGCCGACACTGCGTGGGTGGGGCCGTTCATGGTGGTGCTGCTCTTCACGTTTCTCTGTCTCACATGGATGGCGTTCACGAGCGAGGCTTATGAGCGCAAACTGCCCTCGCTGTTTCTGTTGGGGACGGCTGTGGGGTCATCGCAGCTCGGCATTGCCGGAGGACGCGCGCTCGCCGCGACCGATCTGGGCTTTCTGGCTTCGACCCGACTCGACGTGACGTTCACCATGCTCGTCTGGTTATTGGGCGTGGCGGTTGCCGTCATGTTCGCAAGCTACCTCCGCATGTTCAAGAAAAGCCGGCAACTGCGTTACAAGGACATCCCCGACGAGACTTCGGAGCCTGCGGATTCCGTCGAATCGATCAACGCGGCCGCCCTCGATCTTTTGCGGAGGACTTTTGGCTTGTCCGAGCGGGAGTTCCAGGTGGTCGACGAGTTCTCGTCAGGGCGAAGCGCGCGCTACATTGCCGATCACCTCGTGCTCTCCGAGCATACGGTGAAAACCCATCTGCGTCGTGCGTACGCGAAGCTCGGCGTGCATTCCCGTCAGGAGCTGCTCAACCTCATCGAGAGCATGGAAACCGCCGTTCATCGACAGCGGTGAACGGCGGCGGGATGGGGCCGCCGGACATGTCTGGCGGCCCCGCAGGCGCGGCCTGCGAAAACGGGTCGCGCTACGCGCCCGCGCTTTCCGCAGCGACGTTCTTGCCGGCGATGCGCCCGAACGCGATGGCGCTTGTCTGCCAGTTTCCGGAAATGGTGATCTCTCCCAGCGGGCCGCCGGTGCACATGCCGGCGGCGTACAGGCCGGGGATCGCAACGCCGTCGAGGTCGACCACGCGCGCCTCGGCATCGGTTTCCAAGCCGCCGTGGGTGTACATGTCGCGGCAGGTCTCGGCCGGGCCGGCGTAGAACGGCGCCTGGTCGATGGGCGTCATGTGGTGCGGGTCCTTCCCGAAATCCTCGTCCACGCCGGTGGCGCAGAACCCGTTGTAGCGCTCGATCTCGGCCAGCACGGCGTCTTTCGGCGTGCCGAAGACCCGCTCCATTTCGCTTGCCAGGCCCTCAAGCGTGTCGGATCGCACCATGTAGCCCCCCGCGACGAACTCGTCCAGCTGCTCGACGGAGAATTTCGTGGAGCCGGTGGGGTCGGGCAGATGGCGGCCGTCGACGACGGGGTAATACGTGTTGCCCGGCAGGTCGATGATGTCGAGGGCAATGGCGCCGCGCGACTTCCCCTCGTCTGTGAAGCGCTTTCCCTCGGGAGAGATCAGAATCTGGTTCACCGCGCGGGTGAGGCCGGCGGGCGCCACCTTGTCGGCCATGACCTCGGGCACCGAGTAGTACGGGTCGAACATGATGTACTCCATGTGTCGGACCGCCGCGCCCTTGCGCTGGGCGGCGCGAATGGCCTCTCCCGTGTAGGGGCCGTACGGCATGCCGAACGCCGACAGCGTGGAGGCGCACTCGCTCACCAGGCTGGGAACGGGCTTCATGTGGCGGGGGATGAGCACTTCGTCGTCGGACCAGGGGCCGGTGCAGATGACCACGCCTTTGCGCGCCTTGATGCGCGTTCCCTCGTCGGAGCAGACCACCCCCGTCACCCGGCCGCTCTGCTCGTCGCGCACGATGTCGGTCAGAGGGGTTTCGGTGAGGACGCTGCCGCCCGCCGCTTCGATGGCGGGCAAAAGCTTCGCCGTCAGCTCGCCGGCGGTGGCGGTGATGTACTTGCCTTGGCCGTGGCGTCCGTCGGACACGCGCAGCGATCCTTTGAACTCGCAGCCGTGCTCGATCATCCAGTTCAGGCAATTGGCGGAATCGTCGCAGTATATCTTCGCAAGCGCTTCGTCGGCGGTTCCGTTCGACACGCGCAGGGCGTCTTCGAGCATAAGCTCGGCGCTGTCTTCCACGTCGTCGAAGTTCTGGGGAAGGTGGAGGGACGAATCGAAGGCGCAGTACTGCTCGCACACGCTGGTGATGCCGCCGGCCAGCTTCTCCTTCTCGATCATGACAACCTCGCAGCCCGCTTCGAGCGCGGTCATGGCGGCGGCCACCCCTGCGGCTCCCGTCCCCACCACGATCACGTCCGTCTCCTGGTCCCAGGACTCCTTCGATGCCGACGCCCCCGAAGCCTGGCCGGCGCATCCGCCGATCGCGGCTGCGCCCAGCAGCCCCGCAGCCCCGACTCCGGCCCCTTTCAAAAAGCTCCTTCTGGACATTCCCTGCGCAGCGGCGCTTTTCATGACGCTCCCCTTTCCTTGTTCGTCGTTTGTCGCGGCGTTTGCCCGCGCGTGCTTCTTCGGCGGCGGCCTTGACCTTCCCGCCGACGGGAACTATGCGCTCTAAAGCGAGGGCCGCTGTCGCACGAAAGGGGGATCGTCTGTCGCACGATTCGTATGAATTTTGCATTATGCCTGATGGAATGGGGGTGACTGGGCGTTCCTCTTCGGTGCTGCGACTTGGGTTGCGCGGTTTGCGGAGGACCCCTGAGCGCGCGAAGGCCGCGCACGGGGCGCGGCCTTCGGGGATGCGATGCTGCTGCGGCCAAAGCCGCGCGAGGGAAGGGGGAAGGGGGTTACTCCACGCCCACCATGACGTCGGTGGACTTCACGATGGCGAGCGCCTTGCCGCCCTCGGCCAGACCCAGCTCCTCGATGGCCTCGTTCGTGATGGAGCCTTTGATGCGGGCGCCCTCGGCGGTCTCGATGGTCACATGCCCGTTCACGGCGCCTTCCTTCACGGACACGATGGTGCCGGCGATCTGGTTGCGCGCGGAGATGCCCTGGATGCGCTCGGCGCCGGCGGCGAACATCACGCTGCTGGCCTTCACGATGGCCACGGCGTCCATGCCCTCCTTCAGGCCCAGCTCCTCGATGGCCTCCATGGTGATGTCGGCCTTGACCTGCGTGGAGCCCAGATCGATGGCGACCACGCCGTTCACGGCGCCCTCGGCGATGCCGGCGATGGTGCCCTTCAGCTGGTTGCGAGCGGAAATCTTCATGATGCGTCCTTTCGGTTGGCGCCGGTGCGTCCGGCTGGGTTTTTCGGGGCCGCGTTCTTTTGCGGCTCGTTCTTGACGATGCGCAGTATGGCAGGGGCGGGGGCGGCGGTGAAGGGGGTTGGCCGAAACGTGCTCCGTTCGTGTCGTTTCGTTCTCTTTCGTTCATTTTCGCATCGCGGCGTGTGATGAGGTTGTGAATGCGCGCGTTCCCAACGCGCCCGGAAAGCATTATACTTATTAGAGCATATTTCTATTTGAGCATCATTGGAACAGAAGGCGGGAAGCTTGGCGGGGCAGGGCGGGGAAGGAGGGGCCATGCGCAACGACGATGCGCTGACGGCCGACGAGGTGGCGGGGCTTTTGCAGGTCAGCAGGAGCACGGTGTACAAGTTGGTGAAGGCCGACGAGCTGGCGTCGTACTTCATAGGGCGCAAGATGCGCTTCACCATGGCCGACGTGGAAAGCTACATCTCCCGCTCGAAGCGCCGTGCCGTCGCGGGGCCTCGGGTCGCCGAAGCGCTCGAAGGCGCCGCCGCGCAGGCTCCTGCGCCGGCCGCCGCGTTCCCCGCTCCCGTTGCCGCGAGCGCGGGTGCGTTCGTCCTTGCCGGAAACGACCTGGTGGGCGATATCCTGGCGAACTACCTGGCCGCCACGGGCGCCGCGGTTGACCGCGTGTACGAGGGCAGCTACAACGCGCTGGTCGATGTGTACCGCGGGCGGGCGCATGCGGCGCTTGCGCACCTCTACGACGGCGAGACGGGTTCCTACAACGTGGAGGCCGTCAAGCGCCTTGTGCCCGGCACGCCGGTGAAGGTGGTGCGCCTCGTGCGCCGCCGTCAGGGGCTCATCGTGGCGAAGGGCAATCCGAAGAACCTGCGCACCTGGGAGGATTTGCTGCGGCCGGGCGTGCGCCTGATCAACCGCGAGCGCGGCTGCGGCTCGCGCATCCTGCTGGACGAGCAGCTCGCGCGACTCGGCGCCGACTGCGCGTGCATAGAGGGGTACGGGCGCGAGGCGAACACGGCGCTTTCCATGGCCTCGTTCGTAGCTCGGGGCGCAGCCGACGTGGGCATTGGCGCCGAGCGCGTGTTCCACCAGGTGGAAGGCGTGGACTTCCTGCCCTTGCAAAACGAGTGGCTCGACATCGTGCTGGCGAAGCGCCCCGGTTGCGAGCGCGCCTTGGAGGCCCTCGCCCGCTTGACGCGCACCCGCCCCTTCCGCGAGGAAGTGGGCGCCATCGTGGGGTACGACTCCTCCCGCATGGGTGAGGTGGTGTACGAACGGTAGCGCCCGTGCGCCCGTGGCTGCAAACGAAGCCCTGTGGCACGAATCGGTCGCGCCGCCGGTCGAACCGGGATTGACGCGAACCTGTGTTGGTTGGATCCCGACCCGAGCTTCTCTGGCCGGGTGCGGCGGAAGGATCCCGCCCCGACGGGCTGGGGCCTTCCGGGCGCCCCGCGCGCGGCGGCTCGACCCATGCCGACGGCGGTTTGGCAGAGGGCCGTTCGTAGGCTGGCCCGGCGGGAGCCCGCGCCGGCCAGGCCTTGCCCGGCGTCCGGCCCGGCCTCGGTTGATCCTGGTTTCCAACAAAGAGACAGAGAGTTCGGCCCGAAGCGGCACGAATCGCGTCTTGTGCATAGGTTTCTCCGCCCGAGGCGGCCGCGCCGCGCCTTCCCGTCGGCAAAACGCCAGGTCGCGAATCCTCGGCGCGGGCCTCCACCTCCCAGATCTATGCACAGGACGCGTTTTCTGCCACTTCGGCGCGCTCTCTCTGCTAGACCAGGATCAACCGAGGCCCTCCCCCCCCGCCGGGCAGCACCTTGCCCGGCGGGCGGGGAGGCCTTGCCCGGCGCCCGATCAGGGAAGGCTTGGCTCGAGATTCGGCAAACACCGGCTCGTGCCAATGGTGGTTTGGCAAAGAGATTTTGACCAGACGAGCGTCGGCTCTCTGTTAAACCGGCGTTGACGCGGACCCCGCCGGAGGGGGTCGGCGAGGGGCCGTTCGCAGGCCGGCCGCAAACGACGCCCTGTGGCGCAAATCGGGCGCGCCACCGGTCGAACCGGGAGCCGCGTTTCGGTAAAACCCCTGATGGCGAAAATTCTGGCGGCTTCAATCCGCCTCAATCAACCGACGGGCGTGCCACAGGGTGCCATTTGCGGCCACGGCCGGAGCGGGGCCCTTCGCGTTGAACCTGCTGGGCTTCCTTGGGGCGGAGCTTCCTTGGCTCAGGGCGTCCTTGCCCTTCGCGCCGAACCTGCGAAGTCTCCTTGGTTCGGAGCTTCCTTGACGCGAACCTGCGTGCGCGGGCGGAGCGCCCTTGCTCTTCGCGTTGAATCTGTGGAGCGTCCTTGGCCTTTGCGCCGCCGGGCGATTCCCGGTGACACCGCCCCCTGATTGTGGGACAATGGCAGACGAACGAACAACGTCTCTCGCATGTGAGGTACCGGACCCATGTCTGCCCAGTTCAACATCAAGGCGGCCGACCCCGCATCGGTTGCGCGCCTGCAGCGCGAGCTTGGCCTGCCGCGCTTCGTGGCCGCCACGCTGGCGGCGCGCGGCATAGCCGACGCCGCCGAGGCGCGCCGCTTCCTCTCGCCGTCGCTTGAGCGCGACTGGCTGGACCCTTACGCCATCCCCGGCCTGTCCGAGGTGGCCGACGCGTTGGAGGCCGCCGTGAAGCGCGGCGACCACATCCTCGTGTTCGGCGACTTCGACCTGGACGGCATCTCGGCCACCACCGTGCTCACCCGCGGCTTGCGCGCGCTGGGCGCCCAGGCCACGCCGTTCATCCCGCTGCGCTTCGAGGAGGGCTACGCGCTTTCCGAGGCCGCCTTCGTGCGCGCGTGTTCATTCGGTCCGGACTTCATCGTGACCGTGGACTGCGGCATCGCGTGCAAGAAGGAGGCGGCCATGGTGGTGGACGCCGGCCTGGGGCTGGCCGTCACCGACCACCACGAGCCGGCCGACCTCGTGCCCGAAGGCGTGCCCGTGGCCGACCCGAAGCTGGATCCCGCCTGCGGAAGCGCCATCTTGGCCGGCGTGGGCGTGGCGCTCAAGCTTGTGCAGGTGCTGGGCGGCCGCCTGGGCAAGCCCCATCTGTGGCGCGAGTTCACCGACTTCGCCACGCTCGGCACCGTGGCCGACCTCATGCCCATGCGAGGCGAGAACCGCGCGCTCGTCTCCGACGGCGTCGCGCGCATGAACGCCGCTCCGCGCCCGTGCATAGCCGCCCTCCTGGCCACGTCCGGCGCAGCCGACAAGCCCGTCAGCGCCACGAACCTCAGCTTCTCGGTCATCCCGCGCCTCAACGCCGCCGGCCGCATGGGGGACGCGCAGTTGGCGCTCGACCTGCTCATGACCGACGACCTGTCCGAGGCCCAGCGCCTGGCCTCCCGGCTGGAGGCCGTGAACGACCAGCGCCGCGCCATCGAGGCCGAGCTTTCGGAGATAGCGAAGGCCCAAGCCGCGGACGTCTACCGCGGCCAGCGCGCGCTCGTGGTGGCGGGGGAGGGCTGGCACGAGGGCGTGAAGGGCATCGTGGCCAGCCGCCTGGTGAGCGCCTACGGCGTGCCCAGCCTGCTGTTCACCATCGACGGCGACGAGGCGCGCGGGTCGGGCCGCAGCGTGGGCCAGGTGAACCTGTTCAAGGCCGTGGAAAGCACATCCGACGTGCTCACGCGGTTCGGAGGCCACGAGGCGGCCGTGGGCGTGACGCTGCCCGCCGACCGCCTTCCCGAGTTCGAGCGGCGCCTTGCCGCCTACCTGGACGAGCTGCCAGAGGGGGCCTTCCATCCGCTCGTGAACATCGACGCATGCGTTGAGCTGGGGGAGCTGACGCTGGAAAGCGTCGCGCAGCTGGACGCGCTCGCGCCGTTTGGCCAGGAGTTCCCCGTGCCCGTGTACCTGGCGCGCAACGTGACGCTTGCGAACGCGCGCGCGGTGGGCGCCGAGAAGAACCACTTCTCGTGCTCGCTCACAGACGGCCGCGCCTCGGTGTCGGGCATCATGTTCCACTGCTCGGACATCGAAACGCTCATGCGCACGGACAGCGTGGTGAACGCCGCTTTCGAGGTGCAGATAGACGAATGGCGCGGCCGCAAGTCGGTGAAGGCCATGCTGCAGTCGCTTGCGCCCGCCCGCGCCTGCGGCGGCTTGGAGGCCTGCCTCAACCCCGAAAACCTGGGCTTCGTGGCCGACCTGTACGCCACGAGCGACGCCGAGCTGGTGGCCGACGCGCCGCACGACCCCGCCGCCGTGGAGGCGTACGAAGCGTCTTTGGAGCAGAGCCGCGCCGCCTGGGAAGCTGCGGCAGCCGAAGACTCCGAGGGGCTTGAAGACGCCGTCGCGCGCGCCATCATCGGCGACCGCCCGCTGCACGAGGCGCAGCGGGCCATCCTCGACCATCTGAGGCAGGGCAGGTCGGTGCTCGGCGTGATGGCCACGGGGCGCGGCAAGTCGCTCACCTTCCAGGTGCACGCCGCCGTGCGCGCGCTTGCGCGGCACGAGGCCAGCCTGTTCGTGTACCCGCTGCGCGCGCTCATCGCCGACCAGGCGTTCCATTTGCGCGAGGCGCTTGCCGCGTTCGGCGTGCGCGTGACGGTGCTCACGGGCGAGAGCACGCCCGAGGAGCGCCGGCAGGCGTTCGCGGGGCTGGCCGACGGCGCCTACGACATCGCCCTGACCACCCCGGAGTTTCTGGCGTGGCATGCGGAGGAGTTCGCGGCCGCAGGGCGCGTGCGCTTCGTGGTGGTGGACGAGGCGCATCACATCGGCATGGCGCGGGCGGGGCAGCGTCCGGCCTACGCGGCCATCGGCGCGGCCTTGGCGAAGCTAGGCGTCGGCCGCGACGCCGCTTCCGCCGCTTCCGCCGACGGCTCCGGGCGGCCTGCGGTGCTGGCCCTCACGGCAACGGCCGACGACGAGGCGGCCGCCGCCATCGAGCGCGAGCTTCCCCTGGACGCCTGCGTCCTCGACGAAACCGACCGTCCCAACCTCCAGGTGGACGACCAGCGCAACCTGCGCAACCGCGACGACTACCTGGCGAACCTGGTGGCCACCGGCGAGAAGACCGTGGTCTACGTGAACTCGCGCGAGCAGTCGGTGACCGTGGCGCGCGCCCTGCGCAAGCGCGTGCCGCAGGCGGCCCCGCTCATCGGGTTCTACAACGCGGGGCTCTCCCGCAGCGAGCGCAAGCGCATCGAGGACTTGTTCCGCACCGACGCGCTCAGCGTGCTGGTGGCCACGAGCGCGTTCGGGGAGGGCGTGGACATCCCCAACATCCGCCATGTGGTGCTCTACCACCTTCCCTTCAACGAGATAGAGTTCAACCAGATGAGCGGCCGCGCCGGTCGCGACGGGCAGCGGGCGTGCGTCCACTTTCTGTTCGGGCGGGCCGACTGCTCCATCAACGAGCGCATCCTGCGCGACATGACGCCCGGGCACGATTGCCTGGCCCAGGTGTACCGCAAGCTGCGCAGCCTTCAGCGCGCCAGCGCCGAGGAGTTCTTCGCCATGGGCGACGCCGATTTGGCGGCCGCCGCCAGCACGGACCTGTTCCCGGTGAGTCCGGCCTCGGCGGCCTGCGGCGTGGAGGTGTTCCGCGAGCTGGGGCTCATAGAAACGCACACGGCGCGCCGCGCCGACGGAGCGACGCGCGCGATCCACGTGCTGGAGGCCCGGTCCAAGGTGGAGCTCACCGACAGCGTGCGCTACCGCGAGGGCCTGGGAGAGCTCGAGATATTCCATGCGTTTCGGGACTGGGCCATGAGAAGCGATTCCGAAAGCCTGCGTTTGCGCCTTTCCCGCCCCATTTTGCCGGGGAAGGCCGCGGCGGGCATGCAACGAAAGGAGGCCGTCGATGGCTAGGGAGCATCGCGAAGAGCTGTTGGGCGAGGCCCTTGAGGGGTCGCCCCGCCAGACGGTCGAGGACAGCCTGGGCCGCCCGCACGTGGCGGAGAAGTCGTTCGCGCCCGAGGCGAAGCGCGGCGGCCAGGGCACGAACACTCCCGAGGAGCGGTTCGCCGAGCTGCAGCGGCTCACCTCGGCGTACCTGTCCGCAGACGACGAGGCGCTGCTTGCCAAGGCGTTCCGCTTCGCAAGCGACGCGCACGAGGGGCAGTGCCGCAAAAGCGGCGAGCCTTTCGTGGCGCATCCGGTGGAGGTGTCCATCATCCTGGCCGATTTGCACATGGATGTGGAGACGCTCATAGCGGCGCTTCTGCACGACACGGTGGAGGACACCGAGGTGACCGCCGATCTGGTGGCGCGCGAGTTCAACGATCAGGTGGCCTACCTGGTGGAGGGCGTCACCAAGATCACGCGCATCGAAGTGGAGAGCCTCTCCGACAAGCAGGCGGCCACCATCCGCAAGATGTTCGTGGCCATGAGCAAGGACATCCGCGTCATCGTCATCAAGCTGGCCGACCGCCTGCACAACATGCGCACCTTGGGCGCCCTGCGCGAGGATCGCCGCATCTTCAAGGCGCGCGAGACGCTGGAGATCTACGCGCCCATTGCGCATCGCTTAGGGATCAACTCCATCAAATGGGAGCTTGAGGACCTGTCGTTTTACTATTTGGAGCCGAACAAGTTCAAGCAGGTCTCCCGCATGGTCACCGAAAGCCGCTCCGAGCGGGAGGGATACCTTGACCAGGTCATATCCATCCTGCACCAGGAAATGGACAAGGTGAGCATCCAGGCGCAGATCATGGGCCGCCCCAAGCACCTCTACTCCATCTACCAGAAGATGACCAAGAAGGGCAAGGGCTTCTCGGAGATCTACGACCTCATTGCCGTGCGCGTCATCGTGAAGACGGTGCGCGACTGCTACTCGGCCCTGGGCGCGGTGCACACGCTGTGGCATCCCATGCCCGGCCGCTTCAAAGACTACATCGCCATGCCCAAGTTCAACATGTACCAAAGCCTGCACACCACGGTCATCGGGCCGGCGGGCCGGCCGCTTGAGGTGCAGATCCGCACGGAGGAGATGCACCGGCAAAGCGAGTACGGCGTGGCGGCCCACTGGCGCTACAAGGAGAAGGGCGGCCGGGGCGGAGACGCGCTCGACCAGCAGCTGGCGTGGCTGCGCCAGATGGTGGACTGGCAGGACGAGACGCAGGACTCCCGCGAGTTCCTCAAGGACCTCAAGGTGGACCTCGCGCCCACGGAGGTGTTCGTGTTCACGCCGAAGGGCGAGGTCATGAGCCTGCGCGTCGGATCGACGCCCGTGGATTTCGCCTACGCCATCCACACGGAGGTGGGCAACCACTGCGTGGGGGCGAAGGTGAACGGCGCCATCGTGCCGCTGTCCTACGAGCTGCAGCTGGGCGATCGCGTGGAGATACTCACGCAGAAAAGCGCAAGCCCCTCGCGCGACTGGCTCACCATGGTGAAAACGCCGAGCGCCCGCAGCAAGATCCGCTCGTTCTTCAGCAAGGCGAGCCGCGGCGACGACTTGCAAAACGGCCGCGACCGCCTGACCCGCGAGATGCGCAAGCACGGGCTGGGCATCTCGAGCGCGCAGTCCATGCGCGCGCTCAAGACGGTGGCCGACCACCTGGGCTACAACGATGCCGACGACATGCTGGTGCACATCGGCACGGGCAAGGAAAGCGCCCAGCACGTGGGCAACCGCCTGCTCAAGATCCTGGTGGACAAGGGCAACGAGGCCGAGGGCGCGCTGGATCTGGTGGCGGGCAACATGTCCACCGGCAAGATGCCGCCCATGCTCACCAGCGTGAAGGCGCCGAAGAAGCACGAGGCCCATACGTCCAACGGCGTGGTGGTCAAAGGCGTGGACGACGTGCTGGTGCGCCTGTCGCGCTGCTGCAACCCCGTGCCGGGCGACGAGATCCTCGGGTTCGTCACGCGCGGGCGCGGCGTGTCGGTGCACCGCGCCGACTGCCCGAACGCGGCCGACCTCAAGCAATCGCCCGAGCGCATCATCGACGTGGCGTGGGAGCGCGACCTGCCCAAGAACACCTCGTTCAAGGTGGAGGTGTTCCTTGACGCGCTCGACCGCATGAACCTGCTGCGCGACGTGACGGTGGTCCTGTCCGACATGGGCGCCAACGTGCTGTCGTGCTCGGTGACGGCGCATCGCGACGGCATGGCCGAGATGCGCTTTTTGTTTCAGGTGTCCGATGTCGGCCACATAGACGTGGTGCTGGACAAGCTGCGCGCCATCGAGGGCGTGTTCGATGCACGGCGCATGGTGCCCAAGCTGGGCGGGAAGAAGGCCCCGCAGTCCTGACGGCGGCGCGGGCGCGAGGCGAAAGACGACAGAGAGGACGTTTTCCATGGCCAAAGTGAAGAAAGCGGAAGGGACGTGCGTGCCCGTTGAGTACGTGACGCTGGGCATGCTGGGCAACAACGTGTACCTCATCTCCGACGGAGCGGCCACCATCGTGGTGGACCCGTCGTGCGAACCCGACGAGATCTTGGCGGCGGCAGGCGGGCGCTCCATCGACGCCATCGTGCTCACGCACCGGCATCACGACCACGTGGGCGCCGCCAAGGCGCTGCGTGATAGGACCGGGGCCCTGGTCATCGCCTCGGCGGTGGACGCGCCGGCCATCGACGGCACCGCGCAGCCGGCCGACGAGCGGTTCGAGCCGTGCCCGGTCGACCACCTGGTGGGCGATGGGGACATCCTCAAGATAGGGAACATGCCGTGGAAGGTCATCCTGACGCCGGGGCACACCGAGGGCTGCATCTGCCTGTTCTTGGATCCCCGGTTCGGAACGGATCCGGCGGGCGCGCCTGTGCTCGTGTCGGGCGACACGCTGTTTTGCGGCACCATCGGGCGCACGGACTTCCCGGGCGGCAGCATGGACGCTATGCGCCATTCGCTCAAGCGGCTGGCGGCCCTGCCGGACGAGACGGTGGTGCTGCCGGGGCACGAGGCCCTGACCACCATCGGCGCCGAACGCAAGCGCGTGTTCGCCTACTACGCGTAGGGGTGTCGGGGCGCGGGCGATGCGCGCAGATGGCCGAGTATGTGGCCGCGGGTCCGGACGCGCAAGGGAGTGTCGGGGCGCCCGCGACGCGCGGGGTCCGGGTGCGTGCGAGTTCGGGCACGGGCGCGGGTCCGGGTGGCGCGCGGATCTGGACGTGGGCGGGCGTGCGAGCGGAGCGTTCGCGATGGGGCATCCGTCTTGCGTCGATCCTGCTAGCTACCCGCCCGTTCGCGACGGCGCATTGCCAGCGTCAGAGCCAGGCACGCAAGCGAAAACACCCCGAACAACGCCAGGCCGGGCGCGTTCGTCCCGGTCAGGAGCGAAGAGGCCGACAGCACGAGGGGAGGGAAGAACCCTCCCAAACCGCCCCACATGGACACGATGCCGTTGGCGGTTCCGGCGTTCTCGGCAAAGTGCAGGGGCACCAGCTTGAACACCGCGCCGTTGCCAATGCCGCATGCGGCGCCGACCAGGTAGATCCCCGTCAGGAACACGGGCAGCCCGGGCGCGGCCGCAAGCACGGCGGCTCCGGCTGCCAAAACGGCGAACACGCAGGCCAGAATAGCGCAGCAGCTCAGCCGGTCGGACAGCCACCCTCCCAGCACGCGCAGAAGCGCCGCCGACGCCACGAACGCGGAGGTGGCCGCGCCCGCCGTCACGCCGTCCAGGCCGTAGTGCAACGTGAGGAGGCTTGGCAGGTACACGGTCAGCGCCACGAACGCCCCGAACGTCACGAAGTAGAAAAGCGACAGCGTCCAGAGCCGCCCGTCGCGCGCCACCGCGCGCATCTGCCGTGCGAGGGGCGTTCTCACGCGGGGTTCGTCGCGATCCCCCAGCACCAGGTTGGCCAGGGCAAAGGCGGCCAGCAGCACCAAATACAGCTTGACGGCGCCCCGCCAGCCCAAGGCGACGGCGGCGACGGGCGCCAGGTAGGCGGTCAGCGCCGTGCCCACGTTGCCGAATCCGTACACGCCGTTCGCAAAGCCCTGCCGCTTTTTGGGGAAGTACTTCGGCAGGGAGGTGACGCCCACCGAGAACACGGCGCCCGCAATGCCCAGAAACGTGCCGCCGACGAGGAGGTCCTGGTACGTGGTTGCCTCGCTCAAAAACCAGACGGGCGCCAGCAGCGCGACGAAGCTGGCCGAGAACACCGCCCGCGCCCCGAACAGGTTGGCGCAGTATCCGAACGGGATGCGCAGGATGCTTCCCAGCACCACGGGGACGGCCGTCGCAAGCGCCACGTGCTCCGGGGGGACGAACACGTCCTGTCTGATGTAGGGAAGCAGCGAGGACAGGATCACCCATGCCATGAACGCCGCCGTCAGGTCCGCGGTTTGCAAGGCCAGCTGCACGCGTGATCTCATGTTGATTCCCTCCCCCGTGGAAATCCCATCAAATTGCTTTCAGTCTACCATGCGTGCCGCGGCGCTTGCGACGGCACCGGGGGTTTCAAGGGGTTTCCCCGCATCGCGATGGGCGGCTTGCGAGGGAGTTGTCCGCGTTGCGGCGGGCGGTTTGCGAGCGGGGACGCCGCTGGCCGCATTGCGCGTTGCGGCTGGATTGACCTGCGCTTTCGAGGAAAGCGCGCGGGCGGGGCGCGGTGCTTCGCGGGGTGCCGTGCCGCGCCCTTTTTTTGATGTGCGCCTTGATTGGGCCGCAACCTGGACGCTCATCCGGTTTCCGGATTCAATCAACCTTTTCGGCGCGCGAACGCCCCGATCTGCGAAAAGCGCGCCCATCCCCTTTCGCAAAGCTGAAATTACGTTAAACTGATGATTTGCAGGCTTTTGGGCTTTCGCCGGCGCGGCCGGCCGTGCCGCTTGCGTGTACTTGCTGTTCTTGTAAGGAGGCCCCATGGGCAAGAAGCACAAGTTCGACTACTTCGACGCGTTTGAAAAGCAGACGAAGCTGGCGGTGCAGGAGGCCGATCTGCTGATAGAGGCGGTGGAGAAGTTCACGGAGGCGGAGAAGCTGAAAGAGGTGATGGAGCGCGCCCACGAGCTGGAGCACGAGGGCGACGAGATCAACCACGCCATCCTGAAGACGGTCGCCACCGACTTCATCACGCCCATCGAGCGCGAGGACATCATCGAGCTGTCCCAGCGCCTGGACAACATCGTGGACTTCATCGAGGACGTCATGCAGCGCTTCTACATGTACGACGTCCATTTCATGCACCACGACGCGTTGGAGTTCGCCTGCCTCATCAAGAAGAGCTGCGAGGCTTTGGACAAGGCCATGGAGGACTTCCGCAACTTCAAGAAGTCCAAGAAGTTCAAGCAGCTGATCGTGGACGTGAACACCTACGAAGAGGAGGCCGACCAGCTGTACATGCACGTCACGCGCAAGCTCCACACGCACGACAAGGAAAACCCCATGCGCGTGCTGGTGTGGTCGCAGATCTTCGACCGGATGGAGCGCTGCTGCGACGCGTGCGAGAACGTGGCCGACACCATGAACACCGTTTTGCTGAAAAACGTGTAGCGCGCTTGCCCGCTTTCGGACGCGCCTGCAACGCGTAACGCGCCCGCCCGCCGCCTCCAGCTGCGCTGCAACGTGCAGGGCGCCCGCCCGCCGCTTCTGGTGCGTCCGCTCGAAAGCCCACCCGCCGACCTGCGGCTCGGCGGGCCTTCTCAGCTGCGCGGTTCGAAGGGGTCGCGCAGCTGCTCGGGTTCCTCGTGCCCTCCGGCGCCCTCCATGAAGCGATGGAGCTCTTCCCGGTCCACGACGATGCGGTCGCTGGGGTCGCTCGCCTTCGCTTCCTTGGCTGCGGGCGGCGGCGCGCTCTTCACGGCAGCGCCCTCGTCAGCGTCGATGGTCGGCAGGGGCGAGGTCTTTCCCGGCGTGCGCCACAGCCGGCGCAGCTTGGCGTAGGCGCTGCTGCGCTCGCGTTCACGCTCGACCTTCCCCTTCGGTGGGCGGACGCGGCGCGCCACCGACTTCACCGGGCGTGACACCGCGTTTGCCACCACGTCGGAGTAGTCCTTGGGCTCTCTGGTGCGCCAGCCGAAGAACAGCGAGGCGTAGCGGACTCCCAGCACCAACACGACGCAGGTGAGGGCCGCGTACTGGTCCAGGATGTGGTTCGTGCGCATGGCGGCGTAGGCGATGCAGCCCAGAAGCGCCGCGCTCACGTACAGCGAGCCCGCCTGGAACGCCTCGGGTTCGCGGTTCATGCAGATGTCGCGCACGATGCCGCCGCCGTTGGCCGTGATGGTGCCCAGGATGACGGCCGGCACCGGATCGAGCCCGGCCGACAGCGCCTTGCCCGTGCCGATGATGGACCACAGCGCCACCGACAGGTTGTCCAGAAGGTCCATGGCCGGATCCAGGTAGGTCGCCAGCTTGCCCAGGTAGAACACGGTGATGCCCGCAGCCACGCACGACACGATGAGGGTGGGCTTTTGGAACGCGTAAATGCCGTAGTCCTGCATGAGGATGTCGCGCATGATGCCGCCGGCCAGCCCCGTTACGATGGCGATGCACGACACGCCGAAGATGTCGTAGCGCGCCCGCACCGCGCTGAGCGCGCCGAACAGCGCGCCGGAGACGGTGGCGGCAAGCTCGAGCCAGTAGGGTATGGTGAGCGCGACGTCGAGCACGGCCGGCTACGCGCTTTCGGCCGGGGTTTGCGCGTCGTCCGCATGCGGGCCGGCCTCGTTCGGACCGCCTGCGTGCGGGCCGTCTGCGTTCGGATCGCCTGCGTTCGGATCGCCTGCGTTCGGGCCGTCCTCCACGGACAGCACCACGGCGGTCGTCGGCCTTCCGGAAAAGTCCAGGTCGTGGGTGATCGCGCGGGCGGCCTCCACGTTGAATCCGGGCCGATCGAACGTCGGGATGGCGGCGCAGGCGCAGGAGCGCGCCTTGTCGTAGAGGTCCCAGAAACTCTCGGTGCGCACCTCGCCCGTGAAAGGGTTCTCCCACGCGCGGCGGTCGCGATTGTCGAAGACGCTCTCCGTGAGCTCCACGGGACGATGGCTCATGGCCTGGAAGAACGAGTGCGGCCGCACCAAGCGCTCGATCCTGCCCGCAAGGGCCCGCTTCGCGCCGGTGGGCGAGTGGAACGCGGCTTGGGCCAGGCGGTAGTTGCGCACGGAGCGCGCGAACAGGTCCGCGGGGACGAACCGCCCGTACACGGTCAATGCTACGAAGGCGTGCATCTTGGAGATGGCGTCCAGGACGCGATCGTTGGCTTTGAGGATGTCGGTTGCGGGGTTGAACGCGGCCACCGTGGTCCCGCGCTTGGTGAACAGCACCAGCTCGTCCAGCTCGCTTTCGATGATGCCGTGCACCTCGTGGCCGTCCGCGCGCGAAAGGCCCGGCTCGCCCGCGTCGCACAGGCTGTGCTCGTGGAAGTACACGAACGGGTGCAGCGTGGAGTCCAGCACGTGATGGCAGAGGAACCCCAGGGCATACGCGCGGCCCACGGCCCGCTCGCCGTCCTCCAAAACGGTCAGCGACTGCTTGAGCGCCGCGAGCAGATCCGCGGGCTTTTGGCTGTGCATGGTGCTGCCCAGGCGGCTGTGCGCATGCAGGCTGGGGCTGAGCACCGCGAAGAACAGCGGGTCAGGACCTTGGTTTCCCAAAAGGAACGCATCGGCTTCGTCGCGCGAGCCCCCGATGAGGGGATAGTGGCGGTCGTAGACCTCCCGTCCGAACGTATCGTGCGCGATGATTGCCGGCATGGCGCGAACTCCGTTTCTGACCTCGATTTTACCTATGGCTTCCAACGCTGTCAGTATACAATGTGCGAGCGCTTGTTAACCGTCGTTTTTCCGCTTGCGAAAAACCTTACAGAAAGGGAAACCGTGCTCGGCAAACTGACCAGGCAGGAGAGGAGCTGGGTGCTCTACGATGTGGGCAACTCGGCGTTCGTCATGCTCTCCACCGCGCTCATACCCGTCTACTTCGCCTCGCTGGCCGAACCCGGCTCGTCGGTGGTGGTGGCGTGGGGCTATGCCGAGACGGCGGCGGCGCTCATTTTGGCGCTGCTCATGCCCGTGCTGGGGAGCTTGGCCGACCTCAAGGGCAACAAGAAGAAGTTTTTCGTGGGCTTCATGGGCACGGGCGCGGTGGCGTGCGCGGCTTTGGGCATTCCCGCCGAGGCGCTGCCGTTTTTGGTGGTGTACGTGGTGTCGTCGATCATGCTGAACGGGTCCATGGTGTTCTACGACGCGTTTTTGGTGGACGCGGCCGCCGAGGACCGCTACGACGAGGTGTCGTCGCAGGGTTACGCCTGGGGCTATGTGGGCTCGTGCATCCCGTTTATCGCGTGCCTGGCCGTGGTGCTGGGAGGGCCGTCGGTGGGCATCGACGCGGCGACGGGCATGAAGGCGGCTTTCCTCATCACGGCGGCATGGTGGGTGGCGTTCAGCGTGCCGCTTATCCGCGACGTGCATCAGACGCACTACAAGGAGCGCAAGCGGCATCTGCTGCGCGAGACGTTTTGCGGCCTGTGGGCCACGATGAAGGGCATCGCGCGCGATAAGCGCCTGCGCCTGTTCATGCTGGCGTACTTCTTCTACATCGACGGCGTGCACACCATCATCAGGATGTCCACCAGCTACGGCACCGACCTGGGCATAGACTCCACGCAGTTGGTGCTGGCGCTCTTGCTGACGCAGTTCGTGGCGTTTCCGTCGGCCATCGCCTACGGACGCTTGGCCACGCGGTTCGGGGCGCGACGCATGCTCATGACGGCGGTGTTCGCGTACTTCTGCATCACGTTGTTCGCCGCGTTCTTTTTGCGCGAGGCGCTGCAATTTTGGATTCTGGCTGTGTGCGTGGGCTTGTTCCAAGGGGGCATCCAGGCGCTGTCGCGCTCCGAGTTCGGCAAGCTGGTGCCCAAGGACCGCGCCAACGAGCACTTTGGGTTCTTCGACGTGTTCGGCAAGTACGCCGCCGTTATGGGCACGCTGCTGGTGAGCGTGTTCACGCAGCTGACCGGCAACGCCTCGGTGGGCGTGCTGTCCATATCCGCGCTGTTCGTGGTGGGGTTCGTGCTGCTGGCGCGGATGCCGAAGGAGGAGTAGGGCCGCAAGGCGCGCGCCGGCGCTGCGGGTGCGCGGCCGACGACTGCGGGCGACGCCGGATCCGCAGGCGCGTCGTGCGGGGCGCGCCGGTGTGCCGGATTCGCAGGCGCGTCGTGCGGGGCGCACGGCGGCCTGTTGAAGGGGTGCGGCTTGCTGGCGCGTAGGCAAGCGGCCTCGGCAACGCGGGGAGGGGGCTTGCCTGCGCGTTGGGACGTTGGCGGGCGTTCGGCGGGCACGCTGGCAGAGCACGCGGATGCTGTGCGCCGCCGAAACGCGGCGGTGCGTGGGCGCTTTGCGGGCTTTACCGCTTGCGGGAGGGGTAGCTGACCCGGCTGCTTTCGTTGAACAAGCAGACGACCAGGGCAATTGCACCAATTGCCATGACGGCTGCGAGCGTTTTGCAAGTTGTGCCCAGAGGTTTTCCCATGGTTCTCCCCAGTGCTTGTGTGCTGTCTGTCGTTTCGTCCCAGTATGATGCTTGGTCTTTGCGAAAGCCTTGGCAGCTGCTTACAGAATGCTTACGAGTTCGTAACAAGGGGGTTCTTGGGGGTGGACGGCAAGCCGTTCGTGCTTGAGGCGCGAGGCCGCCTGCGTCCGCAGCGGCGGAGGCAGGGCCGAAAACGCCCCTCGTTGAACCGGAACCGACATGGCCGGGCCGGCCCGCCGGGCAAAGTTCCGCCGGCGCTTCGGAAGGCCCTCCCTGACGAGCGGGCGGGACTTTCCGAAGCGTCCGATCAGGGGAAGCCCGGTCCGAGGATTGGCCAAAGCGGGTTCGCGTCAATCCTGATTTAACAGAGGGCGGCTGCGTTCTGGCCGCAAGCCGCGCCCTGTGGCGCGCTTGGACCCCTTTTCGCTGTCCCTTCCGGTCGCTGTTGTTGGAAAATCCCAGGTCGCGAGCATCGCGGTCTGGTGTTGCCATGCGAAATGGCTTTTCTCGCGCCATAGGGCGTCGTTTGCAGCCAAGGCGGCGGAGGAGGGGAAGGGAGGCGAGTCTTGTCGAACGTGGCTGCAAGGGCTTCGCGTTCCTCCCGAATCGTGAAGATACCGTGAAGTTAACCATAATTAACACTTGGAAACGGAAAGTCGCGAGCGTCCCCCTTGCGTTCATGCTATAAATCAAAAAGTTTCTTTAGGTTAACATTTGTGCGAGCGAAGCATTCCTGGAGCGCGAAAGGCAAGATGCGGCGAGATTCGCGCGGTTGGTTTTGCCTGGCGGGCGGTATGCCGTCGGGTGGGGCTTGCGCTTGGGGCGCTGCGCGCACGATGGGAAAGGAGTTGAAGCATGGCAAGATCACGGCAGGTTTTCGCGTTTGCCAAGGGAGGGATGGCGGTCATGCTGGCGGCAACGTTGTCGCTGAGCATGGCGCCCGCGACGGCTCTTGCCGAAGCAGGATCGGGCGCGCAGGGCGGGGCGGTCGCAACGGCGGCGGCTGGCACCGTGCAGACCCCCGACGGCTTCTACGTCGAGAGGGACAAAGCCTATTCGCTCCCCACCGCGTTTGCGGCCGCAAGCGGTAGTGCGATGGGCACGAGCATGGTGAAAGGCGTGTTCGGAAACTCCGTCACGGCTGCGTACGATGGCAGCAAATGGAACGTGACGCTGACGGCCGGAGGCGGCATGGCGTCCATGGTTTCCTGGGTGAACGTCGGAGGCGTTCAGCAGAACGCCGTTGATGCCGGCAACGGAACCTACACGTTCACGTTTTCTGCCGACAAGCTTTCCGACGTTGCGAGCGGCAGCGCGCACATCAGCGGGATGGGATCCACTGTCGCAATCACCATCGCTATCGACGCCAGCTCCCTGTCCACCACCGCACCCGCGCCCGCGCCCGACGAGGACCAGGTGAACACGGACGCCCTCGAGAAGGCCATCGCCAACGCCGAGGGCCTCTTGGCGCAAAGCGACAAGACCGAGGAGGCGAACGCGGCTCTGCGGGCGGCGATCGACGAAGCCAAGAGAGCGCTTGGCGCCGATGACCAAGACGCCGTGAATGCCGCTGTCGCAGCTTTGGAAAACGCTGTCGGCAAATTCGAGGCGAGCGAGTCTGCTCCCCAAGCTCAGATACTGCCCGTCTCCTACTTCGTGAAAGATTCCGGAAACGCGTTCTCCGGCATGCTTCCCGCCGAGGTGCAAGCCGTGAAGTCCCAGGCGGGCGGCTACGAGGTGTCCGTTCCCGTTCCGGCGAGCACAGTGAACATGGTGGGCGGCACGTTCTGGATGAAGGACGCTTCGGGCGCGAGCGTGGACCCCGACAAGGACGCAGATGGAACCTGGGAGTACAAGCTGCATGTTGCCGATGTGTCAGGCGCCGCCGAGTTCAGCTTCGGCTACACGGTGTCCATGGGCGGCCATCAGGTGTCCAACACCCATAACATGATCATGCGCTTCTTCGATTGCGCCGCCATCAACGGCGCTTTGGCCGCCGCCAAGGACATCAAGGACGACGGCACCGACGCCTACAAGGCCGTGGCCGATGCCCTTGCCGCCGCCCAGGCTGTGGTGAGAAACCCCGCCGCCTCCAAAGCCGACCTCGACGCTGCGGCAGCTGCGCTGAACGGAGCTATCGCAAGCTACAACAACCAAGGTGGCGAGCAGCCCGGCGAAACCCCCGGCGAGCAGCCCGGCGAGGAAAACGGCGATGCCGTTGAGACGCCCGGCGGCTTTTTGCTGGTGCAGGGCAAGGAGTACGCCGTGCCCGTGAAGCTGGTCAAAGACGACGGCACCGACTCCATGGCGGCCGCCTACTTCGAGCCTGAGGGCGCGATTGCGTGGACGGGGTCCGCGTATCATGTGACGTTCAAGGTCACGCCTGACGGGCAGCGGTTCATCACCTCCATCGACGGAGTGGAGGATTTGGGCGGCGGAGCCTACCGGGCAACGGTCGATTCCATCGTGAAGGCCGTGGCGTTGAAGTTCGGCCTGACCGTGCCCGGGATGGGGGCCATGACCCAAACCGGCTACCTGCAGATCGACACGACGGTCCTGCCCACGAAGTCCGGCGAGCAGATCAAGCCGGAGAGTCCGACCGTTCCCTCGGGCGGAAACGACGGCCCCAACAATAACGCCACCGGCAACGAGGCGACGGCGAAGTTCCAGGTGGGCCACACCTACCAGGTGCCCATCGCGTTCATGAAGCACAACAGCTCCGAAGCGTCCATGGCGGCGAAGTACTTCGGCGACACGGCGCTGGTGCGTCCGCAGGCAAACGGCACGTTCCAGGTGTCGTTCGCGGCCACGAGCGAGGGACTCAACTACATCAAGTCGCTCTCGCACAACGGCAGCGCCATCCCCCGAAGCGGCGACCAGTTCACGCTGTCCATTCCGTCTGCCGAACGCGACGTGGTCATCCCCATTGAGATGTCCGTCACCATGATGGAGCAGCTGGGCATCGGCCAGGCGCAGACCGCCGACATGCATCTGCGCCTCTCCCAGGCGAAGGATCTGGGCACCGGCGCAAACGGCGTGGCGGCGTCCTCGTCGTCCAGCCTGGCCAAGACCGGCGACTCCTCCGCGGGGCTTGCCACGTTGGCGGGCGCTTTGGGCGCCCTGGGGGCGGCCGGAGCCGTCTTGGCGACAAGCCGTCGGCGCGCTTCGCGCAGCGGCAAGTAGGAACCAACTGAAAGGCACAGCATGACCAGACGCATTCACGTCGCGACTGCGGCGGCATGCGCCCTGGCAACGGCGCTCGTCCTTGCGGCGAGCGCCGTTTTCCCGGGGAGCGCGTTCGCTGCCGTCTCGGCCGTGCACACGGCCTCCGCGATTCCCACCTACGAAAACCCTGCGACCGGCGTCATCGAGGACTCCGCAGGCCAGAGCAACGTGGCGTTGGGCGAGTCTATGGTGGAGAGCATCGTCCACCAAAGCGCGCTCATCGAGCGCGACACCGACGGCACGCTGTACGCCAGCTTGCGCTTCAAACTGGCCGACCAGATAAGCGCCATCTCCTTCGAGACGTCAGCTGACGGCTCGACGTATGCGCCGGCCGCAGGCGCGCAGATGCAGACGGGCACCGATGCCGCCACGGGGACGGCCACGGCTGATTATCGCCTGCCCATCCCCAGCGAAACGGCCACTATCCGCTGCTCCATGGACGTCATCCCCATGGGTCGGGCGGTCGTCTACTTCATCCGGTTCGGCGAGCTGCAGGAGGGCGACGCTGACGGCACGTTCGTGGTGTCGGTGACCCCTGGGCAGGGCGCCGACGATGCGGCGGCTGCCGCTGCGACGGCCCCGACCGCCGATGGCGACGGCGCGACGGCCTCGGGCGACGGCGCGACGACCGAGGAGCCTGCGCAGGATGCCGACGATTTGACGAACGCCGCCAAGAACGAGGGCGTGCAGGAGTTCGACGAGGAGGGCCGCGAGGTCACGGGCGACAAGCAGGCGCAGGCTACGCTTGATGGCGGCACCGTCCTCATGGTGATGGGCGTTGCGGCGGCGGTGGCCGTGGCGGTCGGTGTCGCAGCGTACGCGGCGTACCTGCGTCCGAAGCGCGCGCGGCAGGCGAGCGCGGCGGCTGCCGCGGCAGCGGCTGCGGCGGCGCCGACGGGCCAGGGCGGCGGCGTGTCGGGAGCGTCTGCGGGCGCGTCCGCGACCGACATGGTTGGAGCGGTTGGCGCACCCGGCGCACCCGGCATGACCGGCGCGGGCAAAGGCGCCGATGCCACAGCGGCCGAGGAGGGCGGCGCGGCGAAGGTTTTGGCAGTCGGTTCCGGCAAGGGCGCCCAGGTTTCTGGCGGGGCTGACGCGTCCAGCGGCGAAAGTGACGGAGAGGACGCGGCCCGTGCCTAAGCGCGCATCGGCATCGCGTGGGATTGCGAGGGCGGCGCGCCGCATGGCTGCCGTCGCCCTCGCGGCGTGCCTTTCGTGCGCGCTCGCGCTGGCGGGATGCGTCGACCAGCACCCCGAGCGCGCCGAACGCGAAGACGGTGCCTACGAGCCGCGCATCGTGGCCACCTCGCCCGCCGTCGCCGAGATCTGCGACAAGCTGGAGCTTAACCTCGTGGGCGTGCCCACCACGTCGCGCGGCCTGCCCGAACGCTACGCCGACCTCGACCAAGTGGGCACGGCCATGGCTCCCGACCTGGAGATCTTGAAATCGCTGCGTCCCGACTACGTGCTCTCTCCCAACTCGCTGCAAAGCGATCTGCAGCCGAAGTACGCCTCGGCCATGATGGCCTCGGTGTTCCTCAACCTGCGCAGCGTGCAGGGCATGTACGACTCCATCTCCTACTTGGGCGAGAAGTTCGGCCGCGAGGAGCAAGCCCAGGCGCTCGTTAGCGAGTACACCCAGTTCATCGAGGAGTATCGCGCGCGAAACGAAGGCAAGGAGGCGCCGACGGTGCTCATCTTGATGGGCGTTCCCGGCTCGTACGTGGTGGCCACGCCGAACAGCTACGTGGGCAGCCTCGTGGAGCTGGCCGGCGGGCGCAACGTCTACGCCGATGCCGCAGAGGAGTTCATCAACGTGAACACCGAGGACATGCAAGCGCGCGACCCCGACATCATCCTGCGCACGTCGCATGCCCTGCCCACCCAGGTGATGGCCATGTTCGCCAACGAGTTCGCCACGAACGACATTTGGAAGCACTTCCGCGCCGTGCAGGAGGGGCAGGTGCACGACCTCCCCTCCGACAAGTTCGGCATGAGCGCCGAGTTCAACTACCCCGAGGCGCTTGAGGCCTTGCAACCCATCCTCTACGGAGGGCAAGAGGGCGGCGACGGCGCCGCGGTGGGCGAGCAGGCGGCTGCGGCGGCGGCCGAGGCCCTGGCCGCGGGCAATGCCGAAGCCGTCGCCGATGCGGTCGCCGGCATGGCAGGCAGTGCGGGCGGCTCAGGCTCCGGGGTGGCCAGCATCGTGGACAAACAGGAATAAGGAAGGTATCGCATGGTAAGCCCCTTGCGCAAAGCGGCGGCGTTCGTCGTCACGGCGGCGGCGCTTGTCGCGCTGTTTCTGGTCGCCGTGAACGCGGGAAGCCTGCAGGTGACGCCCGAGCAGCTGGCAAGCGGCCTGTTCGTGGCGTACGACGACGCTGTGTCCACCATCTACGACCTGCGCTTCCCCCGCATCTTCATCGCGATGGCGGGCGGCGCGGCCACGGCGGTGTCGGGCGTGCTTCTGCAGGCCGCCATCCGCAACCCGCTGGCCGATCCGGGCATCATCGGCATCAGCTCTGGCGCGTCGCTGGCCGCCGTGCTGGTCACCGGGTTCTTCCCGGCGCTTCTGTTCTTCACGCCCGTGTTCGCGTTCGCCGGCGGGCTTGTCGCGTTTCTGCTGGTGTACAGCCTGTCGTGGCGCGGCGGGCTGTCGCCTCTGCGCATCATCCTCGTGGGCGTGGCGGCAAGCGCCATGTTCACGGGCATCATGTCGGCGTTCAGTTCCAGCGGCGGGGCCACCTCCAACAGCGTGACCAGCCTGGTGGACGCCAATATCACGATGAAGACCTGGGACGACTTCCAGACGATCGCCCTTTACGGGGCCATCGGCCTGGTGCTTGCCCTGCTGGTGGCGAAACGCTGCGACCTTCTGGCGCTCGAGGACAAGACGGCGCGCTCGCTGGGCGTGGACGTGAGCAAGAACCGCATGCTCATTTCGGCCGTCGCCGTGCTTTTGGCGTCGGTGTCCACGGCCATCATCGGCCCCATCAGCTTCCTCGGCCTCATTGTGCCGCACATCGCGCGGCTTGTGGTGGGCTCCTCGCACAAGGCGCTCGTGTCGTATTCGGTTGTGCTCGGCGCGTTCTGCCTGCTTCTGGCCGACACCGTGGGGCGCACCATCGCCGCGCCCTACGAGATCAGCGCGGCGGTCGTCATGTCCATCGTGGGCGGCCCGGTGTTCATCCTGCTGTTGAGAAAGGCGCGGAGCAGCTATGGCGAATAACGTGTTCACGATCTCCGGCCTGTCGTTCGCATACGGCCAGAAGCGCATCTTCGAGGGGCTTGACCTTTCTTTGCGCGAGGGCGTGGTGACCACGCTCATCGGGGCGAACGGCTCCGGCAAATCAACGCTCTTTAACCTCATGACGAAAAACCTCAAGCCCAGCGCGGGCAGCGTGTTTCTGCGCGGCGGCGACGTGGGGCTTTTGCGATTGCGCGACTTCGCGAAGCTCGTGGCCATCGTGCACCAGCGCAACACCGTCCCGGCCGATCTGTCGGTGGAGAAGCTGGTGGAGTACGGGCGCTTCCCGTACCGGGCGCTCGGGCGGCGCGCGGATGCGGCCGAGGACGAGCGCATGGTGAGGTGGGCGCTTGAGACGACGGGGCTTTTGGAGTTCGCTCGCCAGCCGGTGTCGTCGCTGTCGGGCGGCCAGGCGCAGCGCATGTGGATTGCCATGGCGCTGGCGCAGGGGTCGAAGGTGCTTCTGCTCGACGAACCAACCACGTATTTGGACGTGCGCTATCAGCTGGACATCCTGCGGCTTGTTCGGCGGCTGAACGAGGAGTTCGGCATGACCGTGGTCATGGTGCTGCACGACGTCAACCAGGCGCTGCACTACAGCGACGAGGTGGTGGCGCTGGCCGACGGGCGCATTGTGGCGCAGGGTGCGCCTGAGCGCATTGTGACGTCGGAGCTGCTCGAGCAGGTGTACGGCATCTCTCTGCGCGTGGTGGACGTGGACGGCAAGCCGTTCGTGCTTGAGGTGTGAGACCGCCTGCGTCCGCAGCGGCGGAGGCGGGGCCGAAGCGTTGTGCCGCCGCGCCGCCGCGCCGTCAGGTCCCCAAATCGCCGGGCCGGCAGGCCGTCGGATGGGCTTTGTCCGAGCAATCGCCTCTTGCAAGCCCCTTCATCGTATAGTACTATGTGATGCATAGTATAACGCGGACGGAGGTATGCACACGTGGATGCGCAGATGAAACGAGGGTTTCTCGAGGCATGCGTGCTCGCGTCGATCCGCAACGAGGACTCGTACGGCTATCGCATCCTCAAGGATGTGCCCGACGTGCTGGGGCTTACCGAATCGACGCTCTACCCGCTGCTCAAACGGCTGGAGGCGGCGGGGCTTCTGACGGTGCGCTCCGTGGAGCACAACGGCCGTTTGCGAAAGTACTACCGGATAACGCCCGAGGGCCGCGCCCGCCTGGACGAGTTCGTTGCCGAATGGGACGACGTGCAGGCCATCTACCGGTTCATCAGGGGCGGGGAAGCGAGGAGCGACGCATGAGCGAAACGAGCAAGCAAGCCTATTTGGAAGCGCTGCGCCGCGAGCTGGCAAGCCTTCCGGCGGCGGAGGCGGACAAGTCCGTCGCCTTCATCGAGGAAATGATAGACGATCGCATGGAGGACGGGGCGACCGAGGCCGAGGCCGTGGCTGCGCTTGGCAGCCCTGCGGAGGTCGCGCGGTCCATCGCGGCCGAGCTGCCGCCCATCCCGGGGGCCGTCGCCAAGCTCAAAACCGGCAGCCGGGCAGCGAACTGGGTGCTGGCCGTGGTGCTTTCGCCTTTGTGGGTGCCGCTCGCTGCTGCGGCGGCGCTTACGGCGGCGAGCGTCTACCTGACCATCTGGGCGCTTGCGCTGTCGGTGTGGCTGCTGGCGATCGGCCTTTTGCTCGGAGGGCCGCTTGGGCTGGGCACGCTGGCGTACTGCTGGATCATCGGAATGCCGGTGGTGGGGCTCTGGCAGCTCGGCGGCGGTCTGCTCTGCTTCGGCCTGGGCGTGTTCTGCCTGTTCGGGGCGATGCGGGCAAGTGCCTGGCTTGTCCGGGCGTCGCATCGGTACGCGGCCATGGTCAAATCGCTGTTCGTGAGGACCCCGAAGACGGGGGCGTTTGCAAAGGAGGCGGCCTGTGAAGGGTAGCACGAAACGCTGGTTCAAAGTGGCGGGGGCGTGCTGCGCGGTGGGGGCCGTGCTCATGCTGGCGGCGCTTGCGCTGGTCGGGTTCGACGCCCGTCGGCTGTCCCTTCCGCTGCCGACGGAAATCGGGCAAGCGGCTGCGCCTTCGGCGTTGGCGGCTCCTGCGTCCTCGGGGGCTTTCCGGGCCGCTGCGGCGCCCGCCAAGAGCGTTGCGGCTTCTGCAGACGCAGAGGAGCCTGCGGCGTTCGATTTTTCGGACAAGGTGGAGCTCAACCGACGTGCCTTCGCCGCTGTCGCAGATGCCATCTGGTGAATCTCCGCGCGTCTTTGCCGGAGGGACGGAGCTTGCTTCCAAGCTCGTTTCTAGCTGCCGATCCCAAGCGTTCGGCAAAGGCCGTGCTTCGTAGCATGATGCTTGAAAGCATAGCTTTGTAGAAGCGCGGCGAGCCGCGACGGCGTGCTGCCGCTTTGTAGAAGCGCAGCGAGCCGCGATGGCGTGCTGCCGCTTTGATCCTCTCGGACATTCGGGCCTCCACCCGCCCTGGGCCTCTACCCGCCCCCTGCATTCCCCGTGAAGAACGCGCCTGATGGCGGGCTTTCGCTCGGACCCGTGCCGGTTGTTTGGTATAGTGAGGGACCGATTGGGAACCCGTGGGATCAGAAAGAACGCCATGTCGCTAATCGTATGCAAATTCGGAGGCACGTCGGTCGCTTCGCCCGAGCGCATTCAGATGGTCGCGAAGAGGCTCATCGCGAAAAAGCAGCAGGGCCATGACGTGGTGGCCGTGGTGTCCGCCATGGGCAAGACCACCGACGAGCTGGTGGGGTTGGCGAACCAGATCAACGACAATCCGCCTGCTCGCGAGATGGACCGGCTGCTGTCCACGGGCGAGCAGGTGTCCATGACGCTTCTGGCCATGGCCATAGAGGCGCGCGGCTACAAGGCCATGAGCTTCACGGGCCGCCAGGCCGGCATCGAGACGGACGGCGCGCACGCCAAGGCCAAAATCGTGAAAGTGCACAACGAGCGCATCATGGAGGCCCTGAACAGGGGCATGATAGCCGTGGTGGCGGGATTCCAGGGCATTGACGCCAACGGCGACATCACCACGCTCGGCCGCGGCGGCTCCGACACCACGGCGGTGGCGGTGGCGCACGGCCTGGGCGCCGACGTGTGCGAGATCTACTCGGACGTGGACGGCGTGTACACGGCCGATCCGCGCGTATGCCCGCGTGCGAAGAAGCTCGACGTCATCAACTACGACGACATGCTGGAGCTGTCCAGCTCCGGCGCGGGCGTGCTGCAGATGCGCGCCGTGGAGTTCGCGCGCAAGTACCAGGTGGTCATCCATTCCCGCTCGGCGTTCTCCGACGCCGAGGGCACCTACGTCAAGGAGGAGGCTGACAAGATGGAGGAAGCCGTCATCACCGGCATCGCCCACGACACGTCCGAGGTGAAGTTCACCATCCGCAGCGTGCCCGACATGACGGGCGTGGCCGCGAAGGTGTTCTCCGCGCTGGCGGGCAACGCGGTGAGCGTGGACATGATCATCCAGAACATCTCGCAAGACGGCATCACCGACATCAGCTTCACCTGCCCCGGCGCCGACATGAGGCGCGCCTGCGAAACGGTGGAGCGCGTGCTGCCCGACATCAACGCGCGCGACTACGACGTGGACGAGGACATTGCCAAGGTGAGCCTGGTGGGCACGGGCATGAAGTCGTCGCCGGGCGTGGCGGCGCGGGCGTTTCAGACGCTGGGGGAGAACCAGATCAACATTCTTGCCATCTCCACGTCACCCATCCGGCTGTCGGTGGTGGTGGACAGCGCGCAGACCGCAGCGGCCGTGCGCTGCCTGCACACGGCGTTCGGCCTGGACAGCGACAGCGTGTTCGAGGAGACGCAGCTTTCCGCCGAGGAGATAGCCGCGAAGATGAACAAGGGACGTTGACGTTCCGCTGGCCTGCCGGCCGGCGGAACGGGCCGACGCTGCGAGGGGCTGGCGCACGCCGCCTTCGCGGGATCTCAGAGGCTCGCGTACCGTAAGTACGCGTCGCCTTCGTGATCCCACGAATTCGGCGCATCCCAGCGCCTCTCGCTGACTTACTGCGCCAACCTGTAACTTAGGGGAACTTGGTAGTAAAAAACTTTTTTAGGCATGCAGACGCGTGGAGGGTGAAGTTGTTCTGCATGCTAGAATGACAACGAGCCAACGGGGGTAAGTCCTGAGCGCCAGGCGGCGCCTGCTTTTGCGAAAGGGGGGCGATCCGCTTGGATGCTGCCGCGTTGCTCCTCAAGCTTGCAGCTTCGGCTGTCGGGCTGGCGGCTGCGGCCGTCGGTTTGCTGCGGGAGACGGTGGCGAACACCCAAGGCGCTTCAGGCGTCCCGGAAAAATGAGCGCTAGCGGTAACCAGCGCTCTTAAACCTTGACGGTGCCGCCTGCTTTCCACCTCAGGCATTCCGTTAGCTTCTGTAGTATATATCGGTGGTGATTGGCTGCGCAAGCGGACGTGCGGGGCGTTGGCTGCCAGAGGAAGAGGAGCGACCATGGCTTGGACGAAGGAGATGCCGGCGAATCCGGTGATGGCGGTTGCGGGGGCCACCGGCGCGGTGGGCAGGGAGTTTCTGCAGGTGCTGCACGATGTGGACTTTCCTGCGAGCGAGGTGCGGGCGCTGGCTTCGGCGCGTTCGGCGGGCATGAAGCTGCCGTTTGACGGTTGCGGTCAAGTGCCGGCGGGCGAGCTGACGGTGCAGGAGATGACGCTGGAGAGCTTCGAGGGCGTGGACATCGCGCTGTTCAGTTGCGGCGCGGGCGTGTCCAAGCAGATGCGCGAGGCCGTGGTGCGTGCGGGCGCGGTGATGATCGACAACTCGAGCGCGTTTCGCATGGACGAGGACGTGCCGCTGGTGGTGCCCGAGGTGAATCCCGGCGACATCGCGTGGCACTCCGGCGTGATCGCGAACCCGAACTGCTCCACCATCCAGATGGTGGTGGCCTTGAAGCCTCTCTACGACCTGGCGCCCATCACGCGCGTGGTGGTGTCCACCTACCAGGCCGCCAGCGGCGCGGGCGCGCCGGCCATGGCCGAGCTCTACGACCAGACGCGCGAGTACCTGGGCGGCGCCTCCGATGACGAGCTGACCGTGGAGGCGTTCCAGCACCGCATCGCGTTCAACTGCATCCCGCACATCGACAAGTTCCTTGACGACGATTCCACCAAAGAGGAGTGGAAGATGGTCGTGGAGACGAAGAAGATCATGGGCGACGAGGGCATTCGCGTGGCCGCCACCTGCGTGCGCGTGCCCGTGCTGCGCTGTCATGGCGAGGCGATGAACGTGGAGTTCGCCCGCGAGGTGAGCGTGGCCGATGCGCGCGCCGCGCTGGCGGCAGCGCCCGGCGTGACGCTCATGGACGATGTTGCGAACAACGTCTATCCCATGCCCGGCCTGCTCGCGGGCACCGATGACACTTACGTCGGCCGCCTGCGCCGCGACGACACGGTGGAGCACGGCCTGGCCATGTGGGTGGTGGCCGACCAGATCCGCAAGGGCGCGGCCCTCAATGCCGTTCAAATCGCCCAGCTGCTGCTGCCGTAGAGGGCGGCCCGCCAACGAGGTGGGGCTGTAGGCCCTGGCCGCCTTGGGCTATTCAAGTAGAAAGGACTTCCCCATGCGCATTAACCACAGCGCCGCGCGCAACCTTCCCGCGCTGCCGGCGCCTGAGAGCCTTCCCATCCAACCGGACGAGCGCGTGCTCTTCCTGGCCGATCTCTCCATGTACGGCGACGAGCAGGACAAGTTCCTCGGTTCGAGCGCGCAGGGGCGCCTCGTCTGCGCGCTCACCACCGAGAGCCTGTTCATCCGAACACCCTACGCCATCTGGTCCTTCGATCTGGCGGGCGACGTGGCGAGCATCACCTGCCAGCGCGGCGGGCTGTTTTCCAAGGGCTGGGTCGATGTTGAGCTTGTCCGCACCGAGACCTTCCCCTTCGACAACGGCGAAACCGGCCAGCTGAGCGGCCTGCACCTCTACTTCAAAAAGAAGCGCGACCTAGCGCTTCTTGGCGACCTTCTCGCGCAGATCGTTCAATAATCCTGCGCCGCGCGAGCAGACGAGCAGACAAGAGCCGGGGCGACCCGGTGGAAAGGAAGGAACCCATGAGCGAGTTCGACACTTTGGAACAGGTTGCGAAGCTGTTTCGCGACGCCGGCTGCGAAGGGCAGAGCAACTGCTACTTCGTCGCGCGGAAAGACCAGCGGCGCGCCAAGTCGGGCGTGGTGGGCGGCATGGAGTACCCCTACGACGCGATGATCATCAACCAGACGGAAAACGGCCTGGGTATGATCTACCTCAACTGGACCAAGACGCTTACCCTCAACAACAACCTCACCGAAGTGGCGAAGATCCGCGACGTGGACGCGCCGTTCCGCTTTATCCCCAACGAGGATATCGTGGAGATGAACGTCAAGGAGGGCAAGCTTTTCGACAAGGGCAAGGTCCTCATGACCATCAAGACGGTCGATAAGAAAAAGCACCCGCTCATCGCATTCGCGGACGAGCAGTCGCTTCCGTGGCATGCCGAGGGCCTGCGGGCGTTTGTGAGCCGCAACGCGTAGCGCGGCCAGCGTCGGAGTCCTCGCCCGCCGCCGCGCGCGGCCCTCCGTCTGTCATTCCGGGCGGAGCGGCCGCAGGGAGCGCAGTCGAAGAATCCCGTGCCGGGACAGCGGCCTTGCGGTGGCGGAGAGCGCGGGCGGGCGCCAAGATCCAAAAAAGCTTGGCGTGGAGGACAACGCCGAGGACCTCTTCAAGTTCTGGATGGCCGCTTGTGACAATCTGGCGGACGGGGGGATTGTTCGCGACATGACGTCGAATTCGGCTGCGTTGATTGACTGGCTCATCGACGATTTGGGCGCGCAGCCGGTGGACGAGTGGGAGATGTGCGGCGGAGGCAACGGCTTGGGTGACGCAGGACGGGGATAACGTCATCTCTGCGCCATCAGTCAATCTCTATTCAATTCCCTGAATTACCATTAGAAGGTCATCGTAATTGCTGACCTCGTGATACCTGACATCAGAAGTTGATAACTCGTTGAACACCTTCTTGGCGCAAGCGACTTTCGCATTCTCTACGGTATCAAGGTGCATGCTACCCATGGAACCTTTTGTTTCCGCAATAAAGAATACGTGCCGTACGGCACCCTTATTGAAGGCAATGGCCCAGTCGGGTGCGTAGTTTCCTACGGGTGTTGGAATCTGGAACGAGCGGGGTAACTTTGCGTACACGCAGACCTCCTCGGCCGCGTCCAAATCTTGCGCGAAGGCCTTCTCTCCCAAGCTATCCCAGAACACATAGTCAGACGGGCGGAAACGAACGATGCCAGCACCTTTACCGGTACAGGTATCTTCTCAGCGCGTCACAAAGTGGCGAGCTGTGTGTATAGAGGCCTGACGGCTCGCCGCCATCGGTTATCTCGACAATCCAGTCGAGTGCGCGTTTGCCGTCAATGACTCTTTCCAAGGGAGCGGAGCGAATGACGAGCTTGCCGTCGATATTTCGGCAGAGCACAACCGTTTGTGCGTCAGCCAACATGGGAATCGTGGCGTTGTGGGTGACGATGACTGTCTGCCTGGTTGCCTTGCTGCCCTTAATCGCGGTTGCAAGGCCTTCGTTGATGTAGTCGGCATCCCTTCACCCGAAAAGGGAGCAGGGTGAACCGACATGAACGCCGGCAACCCATCCATGAAGACGATGCCGCATCCGCGAATAGCGAGTAGTCGACACACTTCCTGCACGATCATTATCTCAAAATGCCCAGACGAACATGTCTCATCTTCCGTACAGGGCATGACGATTCGAAGCGAGCTTCGTCTCCGCAATCCAGATGATTCATTACCATACTTTTGCACTGACATTGTGATAACATTTCAGTATGAAAATCGCAAGACATACAGAAACCCTGGAGCGCCTCCTCGACGAGGGGAACGGCGTCATTACGGCGTCAGACGCGCTCAGGGAGGGGGTCCCGAAGGACTCCTTCTACCGCTACGTGCGCAGCAGGGGGCTTAAGCGGCAGTCCCAAGGCATCTACCTGTCGGCGGACGCCCTCCCCGACGAGTTTGCCATCCTGCAGGCGCGCTACCCGAAGGCCGTCTTCTCCCACGACACCGCGCTCTTCCTGCACGGGATGAGCGAGCGCGAGCCCATCCCGCTGTCGGTAAGCGTCGAGTCGGGGTACAACTCGCCATCCCTCAGGAACCGGGGTGTGCGGATCTACTACGTGAGGCCCGAATGGCACGGGCTCGGCGTATGCGAGGTCAAAACCCCGGACGGCAACGCCGTCGGAGCGTACGACAAGGAGCGTACCGTCTGCGATCTCATCCGTAAAAGAGCGAGCGCGGACGTGACGGAGTTCAACCAGGCGATGCGAGCCTGGGCCAAATCGAGAGACAGAAACCTCGCGCGGCTGTCCGAGTACGCCAGGAAGATGAACATGGAATCCAGAGTATGGGACGCGATTGGAGTTCTCCTATGATCGACAACCCAAGAAGAGTGAAAGATCTCATCAAGAATCTCGCCAAGGGCGACAGCGGCAGGGCGCAGCTCCTGCAGCGCCGCTACGCGATGGAGCGCTTCCTCGAGAGGATCACCGAGTCGATCTACAGAGAAAACCTCGTCCTCAAGGGCGGCATGCTTGTCACCTCGATGCTCGGCGTCGGGGAGCGCATGACCCGGGACACCGACGTGACCATGCAAGACAAGCGCCTTGACGTCGAGAGCGCCGTCTCGATGGCGAGGGAAATCGCGGCGATTCCCCTGGAGGACGGGATGTCCTTTTCCGTTGGGGACGCTTACGAGATCATGGAGGACTCCGAATACGGCGGCGTGCGCATCGAAATGAAGGCGCATCTCGGCAAGACCGAGATCCCCATGAAGGTCGACATCTCGACGGGAGACGCCCTGACCCCCTCCGCCGTGAGCTACGCCTACCGGCTCCTGTTGGAAGACCGCACCATCGACATCCTCGCCTACAACGTCGAGACCGTGCTCGCGGAGAAGATCGAGACCATGCTCGCCCGCTCGACTCTCAACACGCGCATGAGGGACTTCTACGACATGTGGGTCCTCACGAACACCGGATCGGGGATAGACCACGAGATCCTGGCCGATGCGGTCGCTGCGACCATCGACAACAGGGACAACGGCGTGAGCCTGGATGCCTTCGGGGACGTCTTGGATGCCCTGGCGGCAAGCGAGACGATGCGCGCGAACTGGGAGAGGTACCGGGATCGGAACGATTTCGCGTCCGATTTGCAATGGGACGACGCGCTTTCCGCGGCCCGATCGCTTTGCGAGATGGCGCGGAGGCCGGAATAGCCCGACGGTGGCCAATTCCGAAAACGACATCACGCGCAAACCGCTCGCAGCCATCGGTAAGACAAAACGGCAGCACTTGCCCTGCGAGCCCAAGTTGTTCGCATTGAGGTCTTTCCCGCTGCCGCGCATTGCCCGTAGGTGCTAGGCGCGAGAGAATACAATCAGCCCTTCCGAGAGAACCAACACCCAGCAATTTGCGGATTCGCATAGCGAAGATCACGAATCCCCGAGATGGTGTGGATTATGCAAACCGCCTGCTGCCATCTCCGCTCGTGGGTCGGGGAATAATCGCTGGGGAGTAGTCGCGAGATTGGGAGGTTTCGGCGTAGATTGGCCGATTTGTAATCACCCCAAGTGATCATAAAGTGATTCGGATTTAGCCGCACGATATGGACGAGGTGGTAAGAGATGGCAACAGAGCAGACAGCTCGCACCCTTCCGACTATCGAGTGGGAATAACCCCTGATCCAAGTGGTGAAGCCACCTGATACGACTCACCATGTTGCATAACGGTGCAGAGCGTTTCAGAACGTTGCAAGCCACTGGGAACAAACGGGAATGACAACTCGCGAAATGCTTCGGAATCCATGAGATTTCGGAGCATTTTTATGCCGTTTCACCTGCGGTTTTGGTTCGGATTAATTCCGAAAAGGTGACGTGCCCTGAGCGATTTGCAGCAGGCTGCACCACCATGCGAGAGCATACAACGCAGGGCAACCTGGCAAAACCACCTGCGTTTACTCCTTTCGGCAATCGTGGCCAGAAATCGAGTGATTCGAATCAATTCTGAATCAGCCTTGTTTTCGGTGGCTCGGAACAAAGAAACCCCAGGCCAGAAATAGGGAGTGACGAATCGCCCGAAAGGTCGTTTTCGGCCTTTATTCAAACCCGTCAAAACACGGAAAACGGCCCGTAGGCCGTTGATTTTGATTCACAACTATTCCCGAAACACTGCGCTGAAGTTGTCGCGTGGGCGTGAATTGTTCGGTGTCGCATGGAATCGCGAGTATGCGCAAGATGTCGAAGAAGAGGGTGCTGGGGAAGAGTGATCGAGCCGCCTGGCGTTGATGCGGGTTCGCTGGCAACGATATCGTCCGAGTAGGCAATTTGTCCCACTCGGACGAAGGGTGTTTCAACGGAGGTGGGTTTGTTTCGTTAGGGATTGCGGTGCGCATTACCGGCTCTGTTGCTCGGAATCCAATAGTATTCTGTTGATCCATCTTCACAGGTCGCGGATCTAATGTTCCATTTTTGTTTGTATTCGGAAATCAACCGCACGCCTTCTTTCGCAGAATGCACGGAGCTAATACCGTTGGCGTAAAGGGACGCCAGGCGAATGGCAACAGACGGATTGAGCGAATCTACTGCTTCGTATAACTCGAGAGCCTTGCTCCAATCCTTTTCAACGCCAGCAAGCGTGTTTCCTTCGTAGTACCAGTCTCCAAGTAGCTGCTGGGCGGAATCTACTCCTGCGGACGCAGCGAGTTTCACCCAATCGAAATACTTCTCAGGGTCGTATCTCGGCGAGGTTCGGCTAATGTATTCGATTTCCACCGCGTCGAACGCCAGCGGGTCGTCGCAGTCTAGAACCTTCCTTAGCAAATCTTCGAGTTCTCGCCTGGTGTTTTCCTGTTGGAGATGCGCCTTGTAGTCAAGTTCCAAGACAGATTTCGCTTGCCGTATCCTGTTGCGGTACGTTCGTTTATAACCGTCTCTGGTTTTTTCGTCGAAGAGCTCGCTGTTGTACACCTTTTCAATAAATTTTCCCATATGGCCAAGAGCGATAACGCCCCATTCAAATATCTCGTAAGCCGTCTCGTTGCCGTGTGAGTGGCCAGGCATTGCGTTTCTGCTATCTCGAAACGAGTACCATAGATGTCGAATGGAAGCTAGCTCCTTGCGCGGCAAACCTAGGTCTTCGCTGTGGTAAAGAAGCAATTCAACGGCTGCGGTTACGTCTAGGTTCTTTTCCGTGTATTCCGATATGTCCATGAGCCTCAAATCGCGATTTATGTTTCTATAGACTTGCTTCGGATTTGGCGCCCCCAATTCGGCGCGAACAACGGGAGAGACAATGTCCCGCCAGCTCTTTTCGGGAAACGACCATCGGATTGCCATTCCGATAAAGTCCTGCAGTACGCGTTTCATGAGGTCATCAATTGCGCTTTTATTCAGCGATATTTCTTTTGGGACTGGCTTAATCATGGGATCCTCCTAGAGCACGTTACCCATGCGGGCATCATTCGAAATAGTAATACGAGTTATTTCAAGTTGCTCGATAAACTGCTTCTCTGCTTCAAGGTAATCTTTTTTGAGGATATTAAGCAAAGGCTCG
Source organism: Rubneribacter sp. (assembly GCF_965361815.1). Lineage (NCBI taxonomy): Bacteria > Bacillati > Actinomycetota > Coriobacteriia > Eggerthellales > Eggerthellaceae > Rubneribacter > Rubneribacter sp. The sequence continues at coordinate 35,333 of NZ_CBDTNW010000064.1, read as the reverse complement.
CTACACTCATTCAATCCTCCAAACCGCCTCACCCAGGTAAGGCCCTCAGGGCGATGGAGCGTGATCTTCGGCGACATCCCGAACAGCCATCTGAAAAACGTCGGGGAGAGCTGCGCCCTCACGCAGACGTACCCGACGGCGGCTTCCTCGTCGATGTGCTCGAATCGGATGTCGTGGCCGAAGGCGTCGTAAACGTACTTCGCGTGGGAGCCCTCGACCCGCAGGAACAGGGTGCGGCAGGTGCCGTCGCCGTACATGTCGAATTTCTCCGAGGTCTCCCTCACGACCTCTCGCGACAGTTGGCTGATTCGGCCCTTGTCCTTCACTTTCCCGCCCAAGGAAACGTCGACCATGCGGTCGAGTCGCCTGAGGTTGACCCGCTCGCTCTCGTCCCCAACCGACGGAGCCCAGGTTTTCAGGTAGTAGTGCCCGAAGCTGTAGATCAGGGCCACCGGCGCCTCGGTCAGGACGCCGCCTTTCGAAACGGTCCCGTTCATCAGGTGGCTGCAGGTCCTGAAGCTGACCATGTGGCCTTCGCGGATGGCCCGCGACGCGGTGTTCGCGGTTTGGAAGACGTCCGTGAAGCTGCTCGTCTGCCGCTCGTCGACGTAGACGGTCTCGACAACGTCGTCCTGCTTCTCAGGCGGCATGGCCTCGATAAGCTTGCCGCTCAGCGAATTGCGCTGCGCGGGGCTCAGGTACTTGCAGGTCTTCACCAGGTTCACCAGCACGGCGGCTTCGTCGGGGGTGACTAGCCGCTGCACGCAGCGGAAGCCCTTCTTGTCTCCCTTGGACGCCGCCTTTATCTCGATGCCGAAAGGCGGGTTCTCGGCGAGGGCCTTCAGGTCTTCGAGCACCGTGTTCTCCGAAGGCGCCTTCCCGCTGCGCCTTCCGATGATCCTTGCGATCTCGCCGGCGGTGAGGCCGTCCTGCTCGTCGGAGAAGACGCGCAGGATCTCGAGGACTGCGAGCAATCTCGCGCGAGACGACGGGTCCTTCCCGACGCCCGGCGCCAGCCTCGATTCAATCTCGTCGTCGGGAATGGTTCTCGACATTTCACCCTCCGATCTTCATGACCTCAACAATTTTAGGTCATGGGAGGATTTCTCGCGAGCACGATTTTCGCGCTTGCCCGATATTGGGGACATGTATCCGATCGAGATTGGAGAGACCATGGCAAACGAAGGCAAGTGTGCAGAGGCGACCGTCATTACCGAGCGGAGCATTGGAGACAAGCTCGTCGAGCTGGGAGGACGCGCGATGGATTTCGTGGAGGCCCATCCTGCGGTTCCTGTCATCGCTGCGGCCCTCTGCGTCTTCGGCTCGATGGGCCGCTCGGCCATCAAGGTCGGGTGGACGCCCGAGCAGGTGACAGGACTCGGGAAGTCGTTCCCCGTCCAGATAACCATCCCTGCGCTCAGCATCTAGAAACGGCTATTCCGTAACCGAAACGACCGGAAGGAGACTCCTATGACCGACGCCATCCTGCAATTCCCCAAACCGGGAACGAAGCTGACCTACTGCGATGCCACCGCCGCCTACGACAACCTGGAAGACCGCCTTCTCGGCAGGGCCTACGGGCCGGCGCTGCGGCCGGCGGCGGAGATGCACGACCTGCTCTGGGAGCTCGAAGCCCTCTCGGACAAGTTCGGAATCGCCGACGACGGGAGGCTGGCGTCCCTGAGAAGGCGCGTGCACGAGTTCACGGTGGAGAGGACGACCCTGGCGAACGGGGCGCACGGGGAGCGGTTCTTCCTCCGCAATGACGCCTCGAGGCTGGCGCAGCACGACGATTCGGGCATCTTCGAGGTGGGGGTCGACGGGGAGAAGCTGCTCGCGGACTTCGACGCTTTCATCGCTGTCCTGCAGAAGGAAGCCGACGGCACCGACGAGTACGCCGACACCTATTCACCGAGCCGTCCGATAAAGGTCATTCGCCGACCAGGGCGGAGCGATTTGGCGTCGAAGTGGCTCGCGGTGGGCTTTGTTTTCCTGATGACATGCCTCGGAATCTCGATGGTCGCCCACTTGGTCATGCAGGCATCGCTCTATTCGAGTTTGATGGCGTGACGCAGGACAGCGCGTTGCAAAAAACCGCATCCGATGGTATAAAGCAGACGGTTCTCCGATAGGAGGGCTTCCAAGTGCCGGGGACGTTTTCCCAATGTCATTAACTTAAGCGGATGGCATCTATCGCCGGCAAACGCTTAGATCATCCCCGCAGTGAGAGCTGCGGGGATTTTTTGGACGGTTTAACACCAGATAACACGACGTGGACGATATAGCGTGGGGTGCCATGACGTGCACGGGAACAACGATAGAGTGGGAGTAAACCAGCTCAGTTGCAGACCTCGTTGCATTTTTAAGAAGCGCGTCTAGGCTGATGATGTTTGGCTTAAACGCGCTTCTTGTCTGCTCTTACATGCGAGGATACCTATAGAGGGGTTCTCATGCGGCTTGCGCACGAATCCATCGAGCAGACTCAAATAGCCATTGAGCTGCCCTAAATATGCTGTTTTGAAAGGACCCGTTTTAAGTTCTATGGCAACAAGGCAATTCAACTCGCGATTAAAGAAGAGGAGATCTATAAACTGTTCTTCTCCGAAGGCTTCAATACGATACTGGTTTCCCATAAACGCAAAACCGTTGCCGAACTTCAGGATGAAATCGCGGATATGGTATACGATTGCGTTTTCAAGCACGCGCTCGTCGACGTCGTCTTTGTCGCGAGCTCCCAGTTCTTCGGTATTGATGAAGTCGAGCAGATATTCGTCCTTGAACATATTGATGGCTTTGAATGCTTGCTCGGATGCTGGCAGCTTCTCAACGAAGTTGTTGGTCAGAGCACCTTTATGGTGGAAGTCGTCCTCTAAGATAGCCCTTTTGAGTGCTTGTACGGAATAGCGGTTCTCGGCGGCTTCGCGAATGTAGAAGAGACGCATATCGAGGTCTTCCACCTTCTCGATGATGTATCTATGGTGCGTGAAACTGACCTCCGTAAAACCTGCTGGTACCCCTTCAAAGCAATTCGTCACTCGTGAGTGACGAACTTTCCTTGCTCGATCTCTTGCTCAATGCAGGTTGCCACGCTTCGTAGAACAGCCTCATATATTTTAAGTTGGTCTCCGAAAACCCACGCAATCCTGGCATCTCTCGTTTCAAACTTTCACTGATAGCGCCAAGGGCATCGGATCCCCAGGCACCATTGCGCGTATTTTCAGAAACATATCCGCCGATGGCGTAATAAAGTGCCAACTGTTTTTCGTTTACACTTTTTATCGCAGCGGCTTGTGCATCAAGAATAGCTTGCTTGATGGTCTGGATCGCATCGGTATATTCCATAAGTTCGCTCATTTACATCACTCTCCTGATGGTATTGGGGCTGAACGTTTTGAAGATCTCCTCAAAGTTGGCTTCCGCTGTGCCGTCTTTTGATGTGGCGTGCGGTGTGTCTCTTTGTCTGCGAGTTCGATAATCTGTTACTTCGAATGTAGGTTAATTTCTCGTAAATGCATGCGCAATAGTTCGTACGTGATTTCAGATGAGCCCTATCGCGCAATGCGGTCAAGGACGTCCAGCTTCTCGCGCACGGCGCCTACGACGGTGGCGATGCGGCGTTCGGGGATGTTGGGATTTTTCGACAGGATGGTCTGCGCCTTCTCGGGAAAGTCCGTGAGGGCATCCATGTTCAGCCAGGTGAGATACCCTTCAAATAGGCGTACTTGATCAGCCGGTTTCATGCCGCGGGCCTTGAAAGGTTTGGCCTGATAAAGAAAGTCGCCTGGCACTTCCAGCAGTTCGACATCCGACCACAGGCACGACCCTGTGTCGAACACCGGCGCCAAGCGTGTTACTTCCAGCGTTTCCACGTTGCGGATGAGACCGAAATTGCGGTAATGACGGTCGCGGTTTGCCAATATGAAATCGCCGACGAACATCTTAGCGAGCGCGGTCATCACTTCGTTGCCGTCAAGTCCAAGTTCCTCGCAACGATGTACGTAAAATTGCAGATCGGAGAGATTATTCGGTTGCTTTACGTTGCGTACCACATCCCATGCAGCTACCAGCTCCTCATCGGGTCCGAGCATGTTCGCGCAAGCGGAGTACACACGTCGGCTGTCCTCGTGCAGCCAATAGGGTGTGAACTCACCAGGTTCCATGAGGCGTCGGTGCAACTCCGTAGCTATCGCCTCGTTATAAGGTTCCTGGTTGAAAGCGCCCACGCCGGCCTTTAGCAGTACGCGCCGGCCGTCGATAATCTTCCACTTCTTTAAAAGGTCGCCGCCAAGAGTGCTGTTGGGCGATGAAAGGCTTACGCGAGCGTAATCGGGCGCATGGGGAGAAGAGCCAGCGGAATCTTGTCCCAAAGTAAGAAAACCCAGATCGTCGGTGAAATTGTTGTCGAAGAAGTTGATGGTATCCCACGCCTGGGGATTGTCCTCATCGTTGAGCCAGTAGCAGTCAGACAACGACAACCCGAAACTTTTTTCGGCCAATTCCAACGTGCTTTCGAGACGCAAGTTCTCAAGCAGCCGTTTCACCTGGGCACGCGAGGTGGGGATAGCGCGGTGACGCCACCAGTAGTTCAGTTCGCGTGCCGAGACGTTGCCGCGATGGTTGACCAGTCCAAAAGGAGCGGCTTTGAGGCTGAACATCTCGCGGATGCGTACAGCCTGGTGAGCGCCGAGGTCGTAGTCAAAGGAGAGCACCGGCGTGTTTTTGTTCATAAGCGTGTAACGCGCAACCGGCACAGGTGCCTCCCTTCGCATGCTTTCCAATACGGCAGTCACGCCAGATGCCGCCATTATACAAGAGGGCGACCTTTGCGGTCGTGCCGGCGTCAGCGGGCGGCCCTGCCGCGGGCCATGAAGGCGGCCACGGCCATGACGGCCAGGCCAACGCAGGAGAGCGCGCCTGCGATGGGGAAGGCGGCGGCGTAGCTGCCGGTGGCTTCGAGCACCGTGGCGCCCAACATGGGTCCGACGATGGAGGCGCACGTGTAGCCGGAGAACATGAAGGCGTAGTTCTGGCCGAAGTACCGCGGCCCGAACAGGTCCGCGGTCAGCGGCGGGACGATGGACATGACGCCGCCGAAGCACATGCCCGCCAGGCACAGCGCAACGGTGAGCAGGGCGAAGTCGTGCACCATGCCGAATAAGACCAACATGTCGAAGGCGGTGACGGCCATGGCGACGGCCAGCATGGGGAAGCGCCCGAACCGGTCCGACAGCAAGCCGAACGAGAGCCTTCCCGTGAAGTTCGCCACGGCGAAAATGCCCACCTGGGCCGCCGCCTGGCCTGCGGTGAGGCCCGCAAGCTCCTGGCCGATGCCCGAGGCGTGCCCGGTGACCATCATGCCGGCGCTCACGGACACGGCCAGCATGATCCACATCGTCCAGGCGACGGGCTGCCGGAGCATTTGCGGAAGTGCGAGGTCCTCGGACGGGCACGCGTCGGCGGCGATCTGCCCGGACTCAGCGCGCGCGTCGTTGGCGGCTCGCCCGGCGGCAGCTCGCCCGGCGGCGAGCGGCGCTGCGCCCTGTTCGCCGTTGGCTTGCAACGCGTTCCCGTCCGCACGGTCGGCCGCCGCCTTGGGGTTGTCGGAAGCGGGCGGCGTCAGCACGACGGGCGGGGCCTGGACGAACCACCATGCCGCAAGCACGCAGATGCCGAACAGGGCCCCGCAAGCGTTGAAGGCCGCGCCGACGTTGAACGCTTCGATGAGCGTGTTTCCCATCGGGGCGAACACGAGCGGGGAAAGCCCCGTGCATCCGATGCACACGCCGTTGGCGAATCCCCGCTTGTCGGGAAACCACGCGGTGGCGGTGCTCACCGACACGTTGTACAAGCATCCGCTTCCCATGCCGCCCACAACGCTGTACAAAAGGTAGAGGGCGGGCAGGGAATGCGCCAGCCCCGCGCAAAACCACCCGAGGGCGAAGCAGCAGCCGCCTGCGAGCACGATCAGGTTCGACCGCACGCGGGTTTGCAGCCAGCCGACCGCGAACCCCGCAATGCACTCGCAGACGATGTAGAGCGAGCATGCCGCCGATGTGGCCTGGAACGACCATCCGTAGGTTTCCGCAAGCGGGATGTTGAAGATGCTCCACATGTAGATGGCGCCTACGAGTGCGTTGCACACTCCGGCCGCCGCCAGCACCACGCCCCTGCGCATGGGCTTTCTGCGCTGTGACACCGCTTTCCCCTTTCCGAACCGTGCGCGCTTCCCTGCGGCCTCCGATTGGCGCGCCCGAAGGCCGCCTGCTCGCCCCTTGCGCGCGGTTGCCCTTGTGTGCGGGCTTCTTCGCGCTGCGCCGCCGCTTGGCGGGCACCATTCTACACCGCGCGCGAGGGCTTTGCATGCGATGCGTTTATAATGGGCCCATGAAGAAGATGAGGCTCGACAAACTGCTGGTGGAACGGGGGTACTTCCCTGATGCGGACGCGGCTTTGCGCGCGGTGCTCGCTCACGAGGTGAAGGTGGGCGACGCGTACGCCGCAAGCGCGGCTGCGCTGGTGGCGCCCGATGCGCAGGTGGCGGTGAAGGGCCGCAAGCGCTTCGTCTCGCGCGGGGGGCATAAGCTGCAAGGGGCGCTCGATGCGTTCGGGCAGGACGTGCGCGGGCTGCGCTGCGTGGACATCGGCTCGTCCACCGGCGGATTTGCCGACTGTTTGCTGCAGGCGGGCGCGGCGCACGTGGCCTGCGTGGATGTTAACTACGGGCAGCTGGCCTGGAAGCTGCGGCAAGACGCGCGCGTGAGCGTGTTCGAGCGCACGAACATCAAACTGGCCGACCCTGCGGCGCTCGGCGCGCCCTTTGACGTGCTGGTGGCCGATTTGAGCTTCATCGGCCTGGCGTCGCTCGCGCCTGTGTTCGCGCGGCTTTCACGGCCGGGCAGTGTGTTCATCGGGCTGGTGAAGCCGCAGTTCGAGTCGCGTCCGGGCGAGACGGAGCGCGGCGTGGTGCGCGACGAGGCGGTGCGGCGGCGCACGGTGGAGGAGGTGCGCACCGCCCTTGCCCAAGCGGGCTTCGAGCCGACGGGCGTGGTCGAATCTCCCATCACCGGCCCCGAAGGCAACGTGGAGTACCTGGTGCGCGCGGTGTTCGGTTGCGAAGCGGGGAGCGAAGCTGGGAAGGAGGCCGCATCGTGAGCGTTCTGGGCAACGTGCTGTGGTTCGTGTTCGCCGGGTTCTGGCAGGGCATGAGCTGGGTTCTTGTCGGGCTGGTGTGGTGCGTCACCATCGTGGGCATCCCGGTGGGCAGGCAGTGCTTCAAGATGGCGGGGCTTGCGTTCTTCCCGTTCGGCAAAGAGGTGGTCTACGGCGGGGGCGCGCCGTCGGCTTTTATGAACGTGCTGTGGTTCGTGTTCGGCGGCGTGTTCTTGGCGCTTGAGGCCCTGTTCAACGGCGTGCTGCTGTGCGTCACCGTCATCGGCATCCCCTTCGGTTTGCAGTGCTTCAAGCAGGCGAAGCTCGCGCTGCTGCCCTTCGGCGCTATCGTGCGTGGGATGTGAGGGCGTGCCGAGCCGTTAGGCTGCCAATAAGGCTGGGCCGCGGCCGCGTGTGCCGGGGATTTCGTGCTGCGAGTTTCCTGCCAGATGGCGATGATGCGCGGCCCTTCTGCGCTGCGCGGTTTCTGTCGGGCGGTGATGGGGGCGACTCTTCTGCGCCATCCGCTTCTTGCCGGGTCGCCGCGGCGCTTTCGGTATAATGCCTCCATGAATACGAGGCGATCGGATACTTCGGTAGGGCGAGACCGCGTTCCGAGCGGACGGACGGGGGGTGCGTTGCGCGTGGGGAACGAGGCCGGGGCGCAGAAAGCATCGGGTTTTCGAGGGCTTTTTGAGGCGTACGGCTCGTGGCTTGCGCCGTCGTTTTTCGGAACGAGCCTGGTGCTCGTGTGGATACAGTGCATCCTGTACGCGCGCTACATTTGGGTTGACTCGGGGCTCACGACGGTCGCCATCAATTTCGCTCGCTGCGCGTGCATCGTGGTGCTGGGGTTCTTTGCCGTGCGTCAGGCGTTTCCCGATCATGCGCAGAAGGTGCTTGGTTGGGTGTCTGCGTTGCTCATGACGGCGGGAAGCTTGCTGTTCTTCGTGCAATCTCTTATGCCGGATTTGCCTTTTACCCTGGTTGCGGCCGTGTGCTCGGGGGTTGGGCTGGCGTGGGGCGGCGGCATGTGGATCAACTTCTACATTCGGTTGGGGTTGCGCGAGGCGCTGTTCGTGGCGTTCGGGTCGCTGTCCTTGTCTACGGTGTTCGGGGTGTTCATTGGGTTTGCGGCAGAGAACACCGCGTTTTTCATCAGCATGCTGCTGCCTGCGGTTATTCTGGCCATGTACGGCCAAGCGCAGAAAACGCTCGATACGCGCGAAGCCGAAGGGTGGCGCGCGCCGGCACCTGATAATGTGTATGCGCTCGAACCGCTATCCACTACAGTGCGTCTGATGGCGGGCATTGCGCTGTTCAGCTTCGTGCTGGGCGTGTCGCGCGGATTTCCTTTCGGCGATTCCATCAAGCTCTCGCCGCTGTTCCAGCTGATCCAGCACGTGAGCGTGACGTGTGCGGGCATTGGTGTGATCTGGTGGACGCTGGTGAAGGGGCGACGACTCAAATTCTCGACACTCTGGCAGTTGCAGTTGGCGGCGCTGTCTGTGGGCGTGATCTTGCTTTCAACGCTCGATCCCGTGCTGGGTGAGGTTGGCGCCACGCTCATTGCAATCACCAATTTGTTTCAGGTGGGATTTCTCTGGTTTGTATCCTATGATGTGGCGCGACACCGTGCGGTGCCACCGTATCTGATAGTGGGGTTCTTCTGGTTTCTTCATCTGTTCTTCCGCGAGAGCGGGCGTTTGGTCATGTGGTGGATTGGCGGTACGGGCGGTATCGAGCAGATGCTTGTTATTGCGGGTATGATCTGCCTTTTAGCGGCTAGCGTGGGACTTCTTCTGACCGACGCCATCCCACGTGTGCGTCCCTTGTTTGCCGAAGTGTGTGTATGTAGCATGCGCGCCGCAGAAATAGCTGAATTGGCGAAGCGAGCGGATGGCGGGAGCGTTGCGGGGGCGCGCGGGCTGGAGGGAAGCACCGGTGGCGAGGTTGTGTCTTCGAGAGGGAATGAGGACTGCGCGGGCGCGTTTGCGAATGCAGGTGGCGAATCCTCTGAATTTCAGTCCCAGCAGTCTGCCAAACACGACCGGTTGGCATACGTGCGCGAGAACTACGGGCTGACCAAGCGAGAGTCCGAGGTGTTGGAGCTTTTGGCTGAGGGCCGCAGTTCATCCTACATCGCTGGTGAATTGGTGCTGTCCGAACATACCGTGCGCAGCTACGTGAAAAATATCTACCAGAAGCTTGACGTGCATTCCAAACAGGACCTCATCGATTTCATGAAAGCGCTGTAGCGCCGCTGCGGTTGTGGTGCACCCGGGGGAGTTGATCTAGAATCGCCGTCCGCGCAGCGTGGAAGAGAGGCTGCGCCGCCGCCTGCGGGAATGCGGAGAGAGGCTGCGTTCCCGCATCCCGCAGGCGAAGCGCGCGGGATGGATTACTCGCTTGCGAGGGCGTTGCGAGCCGAGATGCGGCCGAAGATGAGACATTCGGCCACGTTGCCACCGCCTTGGTACACGCCACTCCAAATAGAGCCAAACTCACCGGCTGAATAGAGGCCGGGAATGGGGTTGCCGTCGGGATCGAGAATCTCGCCTTTGGCGCTGCGCACCGGTCCGCCGTCGGTATTGAGGAACGATGGAATGCACAGCTGCGCGTAGAACGGCGGCGTGGCAACGGGCGTGAGCGTTTTTGCCGGACGGTGGAAGTACACGTCTTTACCGTTGGCGCAGCATTCATTCCACTGGTCAACAGTGGCTTTGAGTTCGTCGGCGGGCACGTCCATCTGGACAGCCAGCTCTTCTATGGTGTTTGCAGAATAGGCCAGCTTGTCGGCCACGGGGTCGCTTGTGGTGCTGGCGGGAATGGCGCCGGCTTCAAGGCCCGCCTGGTCGAACACGAACCATGCCTTACGCGGTTGCGCAAGATGAGGCCATTCGCCACCGATCTGCATGTGCCCATGGCGGCTGCCCACAGCCAGCGACACATCGTCTTGGTAGGCAATCTCGGACTTGTTGGAATAGCCATCCCAGTCCATGTAGTAGCGTCGTCCGTTGACGCCCACCGTGATGCCGAACTGCTTGGGGCATGGCGAGATGATCTGGTTGTTCGTGAACTTCGTATTTGCGAGGTCGCGCCCGGCCATCCAGAAGCCGGCCACGTGCTCCATGTGCCAGAAGTTCGCGCCCACCTTCATGCATGCCTTGTGCCCGTCGCCGGTGTTAAGTTCGTTGATGGCCGGCTCGGCGCCGCCTTGTCCGATAAAGTCCTGGCGCATGGTGGGGTTGGCCTCGAAACCGCCTGTGCACATGATGATGCCGCGCTTGGCGCGCACGTTCTTGCCGCCGATGACCGCGCCTAGGATGCGCTTGGTGGACGGATCTTGCACCAGCTCGGTCAGGGGCGCATCCGTGCGGTATTCGATGGCATCGGCGTGGTCGGCTATCACGCGGTCAAGCAGCTTTGTGATGTGCTTGTCGCCCTTGATCTCCACGTCCTTGTTGCCGGCAACCGTGAGCTTGCCCAGCGCGTAGCAATGCTCGAACTCGGGCCATTCGGGCGAGGTGGCCAGCGGATCGTCTTTGGTGGACGGAGCCACGATGGAGGCCTCCTCCAACACGCCGCCCAAGGTGTTGAACACCCAGTCGAAGTTCTCGGTTGCGCCTTTGGCGTAGGCGGCTATCACGTCGTCGGGCGTGGTGCCCTCTTCGCCGCGCATTTCCAGCATGTATTGGTTGAACGCCTCCTCGTCTTCGGCGTAGACGATGGTGCCCTTGCAGTAGGGGCTGTTGCCGCCGGGCATGGTGCCCTTTTCGGCCAAAAGGCACGTTGCACCATTGCCTTCCAGCGCCACTGTGATGGCGGCTGCCTGGCCTGCGCACCCCGCGCCCACAACCACGACGTCGAACTCCTCGTCCCATTTCGTGTCTGCGCCTGCTGTTGCATGTGAGCTGCTGCCTGCGGCGCCTCCCTTCGGCGAGCAGCCAACGATGCTGAGCGCCGCCGCTCCCGCGAGCGCCGCGCCGGCCGTTTTGAGAAACGTGCGACGGCTCTGATCTGGCAAGGTGCTCTGTTCCATAGATGATCCTCCTTGTCTGAACGTGCATTGCTTGGATCGTGGCGACGCGAGCTTGATTCGCGCTTTCGCCGGGAAGGATGCTACGGGATGGGCCGAGCGGGCGGCACACCACAAGTGCGGTGTTTTGTCGAATGGGGGAGAGCCCCCGCAAAACGAGGGGGTAAGACTGGCGCATACCAATTGGAAAACGTGTAAAACAACGACAAGAAGCCATTGGAAAAGGTGCAAAACTATCCCTGATTTTTATTGGAAAAGGTGATGATCCGCTACCAGGCGGCAGATTATCACGCTTATCTTCCTCGATGAGGTGCAGCTTTGAGGAATTCTGCTGGGCGAACGGAATGTCCAATGCGGTGGCAACGTTCATAGCTACCAACGACCTCGCGCAAACACGCATGGTGCGAGACGACATCAAGCGTTTGTACCGTCAGGACATCAGCAAGTACGCCGACCGGGATAAGCTTGCGATCAAAGAAATCTACGACCTTGTTCCAAGCGAGCTCAACAACCCGAACAAGCGCTTTGTTCTCAAGCGCCTCAATGAACGTTGCAAATTACGGACTAGAACGCGGGTATGTTTTGGACCCCTGCAATGTGGAGGCGACGGAAAAGGTGGTGCACCTCCCCATCTACTTCGCTGGTCTGTTCGAGAACCGGTAGCACCTCTTTCCCTTAAGGCGTTCCTTCCTTTTAGGGTGCGGAGGGAGACTCTGGAACTCGGACATCGTTTGCCGTGCCGATTGGCCGCTTTGGGTGCTTTTGGTTTGCAATGGGGCCGTGTTGATTGGCGCGGGGCGGGGCGTCCGGCTCCTGAAAAGGGCGCTCGTGCCCAAGAAGGAGGAAGGGGCATACGCGCCGCGAAGCTCGGCTAGCTCAGAGGAGCATGTGCGCGACAGCTTTGCGGAGAGCGTGAGTTCTTGCTGCGCCTTTGAATACTCCTTGGTAGAATGGGCGGGCGAAAGACGAACCGGTGCGGGCTGGCGGCACGCTGCGGTGTGTGTTGGCACGCGGGCTGGCGGCGCGCTGTGGCGCAGTGCAGTGTGCCCGTCGGCAGACGAACCGGCGTAACGAAAAGGAGCATCCCGATGGCGGAATTCATCTACCAAATGTACAAGGCGCGCAAGGCGCACGGCGACAAGGTCATCTTAGACGACGTGACGCTGTCGTTTTTCCCCGGCGCCAAGATCGGCGTGGTGGGGCCCAACGGCATGGGCAAGTCCACGCTGCTCAAGCTTATGGCGGGGCTGGAGGAGGTGTCCAACGGCGAGGCGCGACTGACGCCCGGCTACACCGTGGGCATCCTCCAGCAGGAGCCGCCGCTTGACGAGGACAAGACCGTGCTGGAGAACATCCAGGTCGCCTTCGCCGACGTGCTGGCCAAGGTGGAGCGCTTCAACGCCATCGGCGCGGAGATGGCCGACCCGGACGCCGACTACGACGCGCTCATGGCCGAGATGGGCGAGCTGCAAGACGCCATCGACGCGGCGAACGGGTGGGATTTGGACAGCCAGCTTTCGCAGGCCATGGACGCGCTGCAGTGCCCCGACCCCGACATGCCGGTCAACGTGCTCTCCGGCGGCGAGCGGCGCCGCGTGGCGCTGTGCCGCCTGCTGCTGGAAGCCCCCGACCTGCTGCTTTTGGACGAGCCGACCAACCATCTGGACGCCGAAAGCGTGCTGTGGCTCGAGCAGTTCCTGCATCGCTATCCCGGCGCGGTGCTGGCCGTCACGCACGACCGCTACTTCCTGGACAACGTGGCCGAGTGGATTTGCGAGGTGGACCGCGGGCACCTCTACCCTTACAAGGGCAACTACTCCACGTACCTGGAAACGAAGGCCGCCCGTCTGGAGGCCCAGGGCCAGCGCGACGCGAAGCTGGCCAAGCGCATGGCGCGCGAGCTGGAGTGGGTGCGTTCCAGCCCCAAGGCGCGCCAGGCCAAGAACAAGGCGCGTCTTGAGCGCTACGAGCAGATGGCGGCCGAAGCGGCGGCCTCGTCCAAGAAGACGGACTTCACCGACATCCAGATTCCCGCCGGCCCGCGCCTGGGGTCGAAGGTGCTCGTCGCCGACCACCTGCGCAAGGCGTTCGGCGACCGCGTGCTCATCGACGATTTGTCGTTCGACCTGCCGCGCAACGGCATTGTGGGCGTGATCGGCCCCAACGGCGTGGGCAAGTCCACGCTGTTCAAAATGATCATGGGGCTTGAGCCGCTTTCCGGCGGCACGCTGGAAGTGGGCGAGACGGTGAAGCTTTCCTACGTTGACCAGGGGCGCGAGGGCATCGACCCGAAAAAGACGCTGTGGGAGGTGGTGTCCGACGGCCTGGACTACATGATGGTGGGCGAGACGGAGGTTCCCAGCCGCGCATACGTGTCGGCGTTCGGCTTCAAGGGCTCTGACCAGCAAAAGCCCGCCGGCGTGCTCTCGGGCGGCGAGCGCAACCGCCTGAACCTGGCGCTCACGCTCAAGCAGGGCGGCAACCTGCTGCTTCTGGACGAGCCCACCAACGACCTGGACGTGGAGACGCTTTCCAGCCTGGAGGAGGCGCTGCTGGAGTTTCCCGGCTGCGTGGTGGTCACCAGCCACGACCGCATGTTTCTCGACCGCGTGGCCACGCACATCCTGGCCTGGGAGGGCACCGACGAGAACCCGGGGAACTGGCACTGGTTCGAGGGCAACTTCGAAAGCTACCAGAAAAACCGCGTGGAGCGCTTGGGCGAGGAAGCCGCCAAGCCGCACCGCATCCATCGCAAGCTGACCCGCGACTAGCGCGGGCGGCGCAACCGACGAAGGAGGCGGCCTGTGCCCGCGCTGTACGAGAAACGCTTCGCCACCCCGCTCGGCTCCGTCTGCTATTGGACGAGCTGGGCGGGGGCCGCTTTGGCCAACCGGGCGACGCTCGTGTTCCTTCCGGGGCTGACGGCCACGCATCGGCTGTTCGAGCGGCAGTTGGACGCCCTTGCCGACGAGTTCGACTGCCTGGCGTGGGACCCGCCGTCGCACGGGGCCTCGCGTCCCTTCGCGCTGTCTTGGCGCTTGGAGGACATGGCGGAGTTCCTGTTCGGCATCTTGCAGACAGAAGGGGTGACACGGCCCGTTTTGGTGGGGCAGTCCATGGGAGGCTACGTGGCGCAGATGCTCATGGAGCTGCATCCCGGTTGCGCGGGCGGCTTCGTCTCCATCGACTCGGTGCCGCTCAAGCGCCGTTATTCCACGGGGTTCGACCTGTGGGCGCTGCGCCGCACCGAGCCTCTGTACCGCCTGTTTCCTTGGAAGCTGCTGCTTGCTGCGGGCAGCGCCGGGTGCGCGACGAGCGCCTACGGGCGCTCGCTCATGCGCTCGATGATGGATGAGTACGGAAGGGACGAATACTGCCGGCTTGCGGGGCACGGCTTTTCGGCCATTGCGGATGCCATCGCCGCCGATCGCGCGTACCGTGTTGACTGTCCCGCGCTGCTTATGTGCGGAGATGAGGATGCGGCCGGTTCCACCAAGCGCTACAACAAACGATGGGCGGCGGGCGAGGACCTGCCGCTGTATTGGGTGGCGGGCGCCGGCCACAACGCGAACACGGATGCGCCCGACGAGGTGAGCGCCCTCATTCGCGCGTTCGTGGCCGAGGAGGTCTTGACGTCGCGGGACGCCTAGGCGTGATGCGTGCCGCGCTGCGCGGGAGGTCGGTGCGCTGCGGCGTGCAGCAAGCGCGGCGGGCGCACGCGGCGCTGCGGCGGGTTCCGGAGGCTGCCCTATGGGGTATCATGGTGCCGATCCGTTGGAAGGGGGCGGTTGCCGTGGGAGAGACGGGGGCTTGCAGGCGCGCATGGACGTCGTTCGGGTTCGTCGTGCTCGTACTGGTCTACCAGCGTGCTTACAGCTTTTACACGACGCTTTCCATGGATTACCAGGTTGTGCTTGGCTTGGCCTCCGCTTTGTCGTGGATCGCGCTTCTCGTCCTTGGCGAGCGATGCGTGCGCAGGGCCAAGGGGTGCGCCATCCTGTCGCTTGCGTTGCTTGCGGCCTCGTTCGTCATGCAGGAGGTCTACCTTCTCCGGTTTGGGGCCGCGGCGGCATCGGATGCTTTGCTGCTGGGTTCCACCACGCTGTTCTCAATGGGGTTCGCGGGGTACTGCCGTCTGTGGCTTGTCGCGTACGAGGAGAAATCGCTTCAGGACATCGTGATCTGCCTTTCGGGATCTTCGGCGCTTTCGGCTGCGCTCGCTTGCTTGCCGCCGCTTATCTTCGGGCTTGGCGAAGAGGGGAGCCTCGCGTCGTTCGGGGTGCGGCTGGGCTCGCTCTTCCTGTCGTTTTGGTGCTTGCGCGCCGAGTTGCTACCCGTTGCCAACGTGCCCGATCAAAAGCGACGTTCCGAGGGCGGCGCATCGCTTGGGGAGGCGTGGGGGATGGTCGGCCTTGTGGTGGTTGCCGTGTTCGCCTCGAGGTTCGTGCAGGGGCTGCTCATCTTGAACGAGGATGGCTACCGCGATTACGGCGCGCAGGTCCTGCTTGTCGTGTCGCCCCTCATCTCCGCAGGGATCATCGCGCTGGTCGGGCGGTTTGGGCAGCGCACGGGGTTCATCTCGCCGTTCTACTGGTCGCTGACCACGTGCCTGCTTGTGGTGCTGCTGGTGGCAGCGGCTGTCTCCGACAGCTCCATCAGCTTTCTGTGGGTGCTGCTGTTCGCGGTGTACGCCCAGATGGACGTGGCGTTCTTCGGCATGCTCGCGTCGATGCGCGGCGTGCTCGGCTCGTCGTTCTCCTCGCTGGCGTGTTTGGCGTTTTGCGCCAAGGACCTGCTGTTTTCGTTGGGGAGGATGCTGCGCGCCGCAGTGGACGTTCCCACGGGCTGCTTCATCTGCGTTGTCGTGTTGCTGGCGGCGGTGGTGGCCGAGATAGCGGTGTACCTGCTGCAAACGCTCAAACGCTCGCACGAGCGCGACGAGCCCGCCTCCATCCCCGAAGCGCTCTGCGCCTCCATCGGCGCACGCCACCAGCTCACTCCGCGCGAAGGGGAGGTGCTGCTGGCGCTTTTGCAGGGACGCAGCTACACGAACATCGGACACAGGCTGTTCATCTCCAAATCCACGGTGAAGACCCACGCCAACCACATCTATGCCAAGCTGGGGGTGGGGTCGCGCGACGAGCTCATAGACCTGCTGGACCCGAAGGCGCAGCGCGGCGAGGACCCGGCGTGGCCCCACGTGGGCTCGCAATGCGGCAAAGATTCGCAACGCGACGGAAGTCCATCCATCTGAACAGCTAAAACGCCGGCATCAACCCTTTGGGCGATCCCGTCTTTCGCAATTTCGTACCAATGGGCAATTACGTGCCCGCCCTCCTTTCCGTACCGTGTTCGCCCGAAGGGACGCAGGGGTTTGCAAGGCGCCCCTTCGGCGGGGCGTGGTTCGCGCTTTCGCCAGGCGTATGAGGAAAGGAGAGGCTGCATGGCAACGACACGCGCGGAGCTGACGCGAAGGGGGTTTCTGAAAGGGGCTGCGCTCACGGCGGCCGGCGGGATGCTTGCCGGAGGCGCGCTTTCCGGCTGCGCGCCGCAGGCGAGCGCTCCGTCCGGCAAGGAAGGACAGGCTGCCGAGGCGACCGTTGACGACGCGGTTTCCGTCCGCCAGGCGCCGGCCCGCCTCAACCCGCAGGATCCCGATTACCGGGCGAACACGACCGATCTGGCCACCGTGTTCTCCAGCGTGAAGATAGGCTCCCTTGAGCTGTCGAATCGCATCGTCAAATCGGCGGCGGGTTCCGACACGCAGAACAACGACGACGAGATAGTGGAGTACTACCGCAGCTTCGCGAAGGGGGGCGTCGAGCTTGTCTGGGTGGAGGACTGCGCCGACAAGTACGAGCACTTCCCCAACTCCCGCTCGCGCGCCATGGGCGAGATGCCCTTCAAGCGCATCGCGGACGCCGTGCACGAGGAAGGGGCCTACGTGGGGTACCAGATCTCGTGCATGGGCATCGTGTTCAGCGGCACTCAGAAAGACTCGTCGGGGCAGTTCGCCTCGGCCGTTGCCGGCGACATGACGCTCGACGAGATACGGCTGCTCATCGCCGATGCGGCCGCTGCGGCCAAGACGCTTCAGGACTGCGGGTTCGACGCCGTGGAGATCAACGCCGCGGGCAACAACATTGGACAGTCGTTCTTCTCGCGCATGAGGAACCATCGCGACGATGAGTACGGCCCGCAGTCCTTCGAGAACCGCGCGCGCTTCGTGTGCGAGATGATCCAGGCCATCAAGGAGGCGTGCGGCTCGGACTTCACGGTGCAGGTGCTGATCAACGGCATTGAGGAGAACGACCAGACGCTCGGCGACAGCTCGCTTATGACCACCGTGGAAGAGAACCTCGAGATAGCCAAGATGCTCGAGAAGGCCGGCGCCGACAGCCTGCATGTGCGCCTGGGGCCGCTGGGCATGCACGTGTGCCAGTTCGCTTCCGATTTGTACTTCACCGGCTACGGCATTGAGGGCACGACGGCCTACGGGACGCAGTTCGACTTCTCGCGCCACTGGGAAGGCAAGCTGATCAGCGCGTACTCGGGGTGCGGCATGATGCTGGACGTGGCCAAGGAGTTCAAGGGCGCCGTCTCCATCCCCGTGGGCACGGTGACCTACATGGACCCGGCCCACGCGCCCGACCTGTTCGAGTCGGCGCTGGCCGAAGGCAAGGCGGACTTTCTGCTGATGAACCGGCCGCTCACCGTGGATCCCGAGTACGTGAACAAGCTCAAGGAGGGTCGGATCGACGAGATTGCCCCGTGCACGCGCTGCCTGCACTGCCACTTCGACTACGACGAAGAGGGCAAGACCTACGAGCACTGCCGCGTGAACGCCTGCACGCAGCGGGCCTACCGCGCGGACATGCCGGAGGGTTTCGAGCTTTCGCCGGCGGCCTCTCAGAGAAACGTCATGGTGGTGGGCGGCGGTCCTGCCGGCATGGAGGCTGCGCGCGTCGCCGCGCTGCGCGGGCACCGCGTGACGCTGTACGAGAAGAGCGCCTCGCTCGGCGGGCTGCTCGACTTCGCCCACGCGGTCAAGGGGCCGCACGAGAACCTGGCCGACCTGCGCGCCTATTTGGAGCGGCAGCTGGAACTGGCCGGCGTGGAGGTGGTCACCGACCAGGAGGTTGACGCGGCCTTCGTCTCCCAGCAGGCACCCGACGCCGTGATCGTCGCCGTGGGGGGCACGCGCGACACCTTGGGGCTTTCGGGGACGGAGGGGACCAAGATCGTCCCGATAGAGGACTTCCTCACCACCGAGGTGGGCGACGCCGTGGTGGTGGCGGGTTCCAACGCCCAGGCGGTGGATGCGGCGCTGTACCTGGTTGCCCAGGGAAAGCACGTGACCATGATCACGCCCGATGCGATGGAGCAGTTCGACAAGGGGCAGTCGAGCTGGGTGAGGACCTTCGTCGAGCCCATGCTGTTCGCGCGCGGCGTGCGCGTGTGGCCCGGGGCGAGCATCGCGACGGTCGGCGACGGCGAGGTGACGTTCACCGGCGAGACGGGCGCCGACATCACCATCCCGTGCGATGCCGTCATCGAGGCGATCGACATGCTCCCCAGCCCCGAGATAGCCGACGGGTTGTCCGGCGTTGAAGTGCACGTTGTCGGCGACGCCGCCAGGCCTTGGAACATCGCCGAAGCCATAGCCGCCGGCAACCTTGCCGCCCGGGCTTTGTAGGCTGCAGGCGCAACGCGGCTTTGCGTCCGCTGGGGCTTTCGGCAAGCGCGCCGGATGCCCCGGCGTGCGCCCGCCGCGCCGGGTTGGCGCGGTGGGCGCACAGATCGCGCCATGGCGAGGCGAATGCGGGCGCGGGCGACGTGGGTGCGGTCGCGGGTGCGGATGCACGGAGCGAACGACGCGAGTGCGATGTGGCGGATACGGCTAGCAAAGGGGTATACTATCCCTTCAAAACAAGGGTTTCGAAGGGGGACGTGCGTGCTGAAGGATTCGACGTATCCGCGTTGGCTTCTGTGGGCGGTTGTCTTTGGAGACGGGCTGTTCGTGGTGCTGCAGGTTCCGTCCCCGAACTTCTTCGGGTTCGGGTTGACTCCGTTTCCGCCGCTCATCGCGGAGACGATTGCGTATTTGGCGGGCGGCTACGCGGTGTGGCGGTTGCGGGCCTATTCCGTTCGCGTCCTGTACCCGATTTGCTTCGCGCTCGTCGTCGTCCTTTCCGCAGCGCTGCTTTTGGCCGATCTGCCGCCCGGTGCCGTTTCGGCGCTGCAGATGGCGGTGTACGCGGCGCTCGCGCTGCTCAACCTGTGCTGGGGCGTGGCGTTCGCGTCGTTCAAGCCGTCGGTGTCGGTGGTGCTGGTGGTGGGGTCCTACATCGTGTGGAGCGCTTGCGCCCTGCTGTTCTCGTTCGGCGGCGACTCGGCGGGATTGTCGGGGTTGCGCGCCCTGTTCCCGCTTGCCTCGCTCGTCATCCTCGGGTTCTGCCTTGCGCGGTTTGACTTCGGCTTGCAGCAGAAGCGTTACGAGGCCGATGAGCCGCGGGAGGGTTTTGCCAGCCTTATCGCCAGCGTGAAGGAGCCGGTGCTCGCCACGGCGGCGTTCTCGTTCATCTTCGGCGGCATCATGCAGATGGACGTGGCGCAGGGCGCTTCGGGCTACATCGTCTCCCCCGAGGCGCAAGCCGCCACCGTCGCCGTTTCGGTGGCGCTGCTGCTGTACGTGCTGCGCGACGGCATGCGGGTGCATTTCCGCGTGCTCGCGCTGGTGCCGCTTGCGCTGGCCACGGTTCTCATGGTGCGCGCGGTGCTGGCGGGCCAGTCGTTTCTTGCGAACGGCTTGCCGCTTGCCCTGTTCAATTTCTTCGGCCAGCTTGTGTGGGTGGTGTTCGCCTGGAAAGGCTACGAGAGCAAGGCGAACTCGCTGTGCCTGTTCGCGCTCGGTCTGGGTTCGATGAGGCTGGGGCTGCTGCTGGGGCGCGGTGCCATCGAGGCGCTGTCGAGCACTGTGGGCATTTCGGACTCCACGGCAAATCTCGTGTCCATCGTGGGCCTGTGGGTTCTGTTCATCGGCGTGCTTGCCGCGGTGGCGGTCATCGTCAGGCGGCAGAACGCCGAGACGGCGCCGTTCGAGCTGGGCGAGGCGGCATCGGGCGGAGATGCCGGCCCGCAGGCCGAGCGCGGGCGGGAAGACGAGGCGGGGCTTTACGAGCGCAGGTTCGCCGAGGCGGTGGAAGGCGCGGGCCTCACTGAGCGCGAGACGGAGATCCTTGCGATGTACGCGGGCGGCCGGAGCGCCGTCCGCATTGCCGAAGAGCTGTTCCTCTCCAACTACACCGTGAAGACGCACTTGCGCCGCTGCTACGCCAAGCTTGGCATCCATTCGCGGCAAGAGCTGCTTGACCTGGTGTGGAAAGGGCAGCTTCCCCCTGCGTGACCCCTCGTACTCCCTTTTGCGCTACAGGCGCGAAGCGTGCGACCGACGCAAATACGTCCTTTGGTGGTACACGCCCTCCGCGTTGGTTCCCTATGATGCGAACGGCCTTGAACGAGGCGCATCGACACACCGATCAGGGGATCGAACCGAAGGGAGAAAAACGACAATGGACGCATCGCTTGACAGAAGGGGATTCCTCAAGACGTTCGCGATCGGCTCCGCTGCGGCCGTGGCCGCGGGCGCGGGACTTGCAGGTTGCGCGCCGCAGTCGAAGGACGCCGCCGGCTCGACGGGCGCGGTCGGCTTAGGGGCGGGCCTGCCCTCGTCGTGGGACGAGGAGTGCGACGTGCTGGTCATCGGCTCGGGCTACGCGGGGCTTGCCGCCGCTTACGAGGCGGCCAAGGCCGGCGCCGACACGATGATCGTGGAGAAAATGGCCACGACCGGCGGAAACTCCGCCATCGCAGACGGTGACTTCGCCGTGTGCATGTCCTCGGCGCAGAAGGCCAAGGGCATTGAGGACTCCGTGGACAAGTACGTGGCCGACATGATGGCCGCGGGTCTGAGCCTCAACGACGAGGAGAAGTGCCGCGTGCTGGCCGAGAAGTCCAACGAAACGTGGGAGTGGACGCAGACCGATCTGGGCGTGGAGTGGGACACCGACGAGGACGGCAACATCAACGTCATCCCCTACGGCGGCCATAACACGGTGCGCACCATCCATCCCGCTCTCGGCCACGGCTCCGCCATCACGGTCCCCCTTGCCGAGAAGGCCGAGGAGCTGGGCGTGTCCATCAAGACGAACCGCATGGTGACGAGGTTCTTCCGCGACGACTCCGGCCGCATGGTGGGCGTGCAGGTGAACGAGAAGGCCAAGAACAACGATCCCACCACCGGCGACCCGTTGTTCATCAAGGCGAACAAGGGCGTGGTGCTGGCAAGCGGCGGCTTCGGGCGCGATGTCGCTTGGCGCATGCAGCACGATCCGCGCCTTGGCGAGGACGTGGACTGCACGAACCAGGAAGGCGCCACCGCCGAAGCCCTGGCCGCCGCGATGAAGGCGGGCGCGCTGACCGTGCATCTCGATTGGATCCAGCTTGGCCCGTGGTGCAGCCCGGACGAGGTCGGCTATGGCAAGGGCCCCAGCTACATCGATGCGAACGTGGCCTACGGCATGAGCATCGACCCGCAGACGGGCAAGCGCATTGTGAACGAGCTTGCCGACCGCCGCGTGTACTCCGACGCCATCGTCGCCAACGGCGTGCCGCTTCTGCAGGTGGTGGACGAGCAGAACATCCCCACGTGGAACTTCGAGGACAACCTGCAGGCGGCCATGGATGCCGGCATCACGAAGAAGTTCGACACCATAGAGGACGTCATCGCCGAGTACAACCTTCCCGAGGAGTTCCGCGCGCAGTTCGCCCGTTACAACGGCTACGTGGAGTCGCGCGTGGACGAGGAGTTCGGCAAGATGATCCCCGAGGATGCCAAGCCGCTTGGCGAGGGCCCCTACTACATCACCCGCATCTGGCCCAAGGTGCACCACACCATGGGCGGCGTCAAGACGAACATGGACGCCCAGGTGCTCGATGCCGACCTGAACCCCATCCCCGGCTTCTACGCGGCGGGCGAGGTCACCGGCGGCGTGCACGGGGCGTGCCGACTGGGCTCGTGCGCCACGGCCGACTGCCTGGTGAACGGGCGTCTGGCCGGTCAGATGGCCGCCAAGGACGAAGCGTCGGCGTAGCCTTCGCCTCGTACGGCCGTTTGCAGGAGGGCCCCGGCGTGCCGGGGCCCTCCTGCGTTGCGCGCCGGGGCCCTCACCCGGTCAGGCATCTGCACGGCGGCGTCGTTGAAGTGCCGTTTGTCCGGCAGTCCCACGATGAACGACCCTGCGATCTTCCCGTCCCCAAAAGACGAGATGAGGGGCACTCCAATGTAGTAGCGATGGAGAAACCAGTCGGTTGGCCTCTTCACTTCCCGGAGCATGGGCTTGCGGGCGGACGCCACCGAATGGGTCAGGCTGGTCCGCGGTATCCTCTTGCCCACCTCGTCGCCCCACCAGATGCCGTTCTCGTAGCATGCCGACATGACGAAGTGCCCGCGCTCGTTGCGGCGGCCCACCGTAAACGACGCCGCGTCGAAGTCGTTTTGGATGGCGCGGGCGGCGGCGTCTGCGGCCGTCTCCCAGGAGCGGCATGACAGGATGTCTTGCACCTGCAAAACGGCGCTCATGCCGAGAAGCTGGGTGTCCGACACTCTCTCGATGATGAAAGGGCTGGTCATGGCTGCTCTCTTTCTTCTTGGGCGCGGTGTGCGGCCTTCCTTCTCAGCGGTCCTGCGGCCAGCAGGAGGCATGCCAGCAGCATTCCCGCCAAGATGAACGTGGCGCCGTAGTAGGTCCCGGTCGCTTCGCGGAAAAGGGAGAAGAACAGAGGTGCCGCAGTGTCGCCGACGGAGCAGAAAGCGCCGACGCTTGGCATGACGGCATCGAAGCGCTCCGGTCCGAACGACCATTGCGTCATGAGCGCGGGAACGACGGACAGCCCAGCGTAGCCGATGCCGCATGCCGCCCATGCGGCCAAAAACCCCGGAAAAGAGGCTTGGAGCAAAAAGAGGGAGACGAGGCCTGAGGCGCCGCATCCGAAGCAGAACGCCGAGCAGGCAAGCGTTCCGAAGCGATCGTTCACGGCGCCGAGGAGGATCTTCCCCGCAATGCCGCCGGCCATGAGCGCTGACAGGCAGGTGGCGGACTGCATGGCGTCGAATCCCGCCGAGCGCGCGATGAGGGACGCCTGCTGGTTGATGGCCGACATGATGGCAAGGCTTGCGCCCGCGAAGCAAAGGCATGCCGCAGGGAGGCTTCGTCGAAGCGAGGCGGCCGCAGATGCCGCACTTCGGCGAAGCCGCTGCTCGGGGTCCTTCGGGCGGATGCCTTTGAGGAAGGCGAGGACAAGCGGGGCAACGCAAAGGGAGATGGCCCCGAGGGCCGCCTGCGCGACCCTCCATCCGAAAAGGTCCGTCCACGTTTGAAACAAAGGGGACACGAGCATTCCCGTTATCGACGACCCCGCCGTCATGAGCCCGAGCGCCAGCCCGCTTCTTCGGGGAGAGCAGCTGCGCGCTATCACGGGCAGGGGGAGGTAGATGACCAGGCCGATGGCGACTCCGCGGACCAGGGCCAAAGCGTACCAGGCCGCAAGGCTGTCCGCGAGCACGGCCAGGAGCTGCACGCAGCAGGAGAGGGTTACCGAGAAAGCCAGCACGTTTCGCAACTCGAACCTTTGGAACAGCCGCGCGGCCGGAGCCTGGACGAAAGCGATGGCGGTCGAGGTGAGGGAGATGTGCAGCGAGAACGAGGGCAGCGACCATCCGAACTCGGCGCACACGGGCGCAATGAGAAGCCCCTGCATGATGGAGAACCCCACGACGGCGCCGTACGTCAACGCTCCTGCGACGACCGCCAACGCGCCTTGAAGCCGACCCATCGCAACACCCTTTCCCCTTTGATCGGCGCTCTGCCCCTCCTCGTGCCTCGTGCAGCACGGCGCGCCGATGCTGCAAGGATAGCACCTGGGGATGGCGGAGGCTCCCTACGAAAGTAGGTGAGGTGCGTTGCGGAGCACGAGTCCAGGGGGGCGCCTTGAAATCCGGCTCTTGGGGCGCTATACTATGTTGTACGTACAACATAGGAGGTGCCAACATGGCGGACGCGATGGTGACGGCGCGCATGTCGTCGGAGAAGAAGGAGGCGGGCAACCGCATTCTCGAGCAGTTGGGAATCAACGCCTCTCAAGCGGTGAACAGGCTGTATGACTACGTGATAGAGAAGAGGCAGCTGCCGTTTCCCGAGGAGCACGTGCAGAAGCAGTACACGCAGGAGGAGATAGCACGGGCAATGGCTTGGGTGGACAGTTTGAGAATGGACCATCCGAACCGTTTTGCGAACATGACCCTCAAAGAGGTCAAGCGCGAGCGTCTCATCGCGCGCGGCCTTATGGAGCCTGGTGATGCATGATGCGGTTTCTTGTTGATACCAACATCGCCATTGACCACATGATGGACCGAGAGCCGTTTTCCCGGTCGGCGAGTAAGTTGATCACGCTGGGGTTTCTGCATGAGTTTGAACTGGGGATGAGTTCGTCCCAAATTACCGACGCTTTCTATCTTCTGACGGGCGGACGTTCTTCTTTGGCTGATGAGGCGAAGCAAAAACTAAGAACCCTCCGGGGGGCTTTGCGCGTATATTCCCTCACCGAGGCGGACGTTGACGCGGCGCTCGATTCCGCATGGGACGACTTCGAGGACGCGTGCGTGTACCAATGCGCTCGCAAAATAAAAGCCGACGCCATCATCACGCGCAATCAAAAAGACTTCGCCCGATCCTCCATCAAGGTGTTCGATTGTGATGAGCTGTTCGCCTACCTAGAGAAGGAGAAGGGCCTCGTATACGACTTTATCCCATTGTGATTCTTTATCAAAAGCGTAAAGTTATGTTATGCTTGGGACCAAGCACCAAGCGCTTGGCGATAGGAGAATTATGGGAGCGACGGCGCTAGCAGAACCTCAGATCATAAAAATTTCCAGCAAGCGGCAGATCACCATTCCAGCGAAGTTCTACGAAGGCGGATCGTTTAAGGAGTATGCGCTTGCTACATGGACCGATGACGGGCTGCTCATCCAGCCTATCGACGTGGATAATGAGGACGTGACCGTTGATATCCTGCGCTATCTCATCGGGCAAGGATGTGAGGGGGAAGATTTGATTGTTCGCTATCAGGAAATGAAGCGCAAGATCATTCCCGTCAGCACCAAGCTGGACGAAGCTGAACGCGATATTGTTGAAGGACGGGTTGATTCGTACGAGAATATGAGAGCCAGACTACGTGAGCGCTATGGCTTTTGAGGTTCGCGTTACAGAGGCATTTGAAGCCGATCTGCTCGATGCCCTGTCCTATCTTTCTGGTAGCTTGTATGCTCCCGATGCCGCCGCGCGACTCATGCGTGCAGTGGACGTAGTCAAAGATTTGCTTGCGGAAAATCCATTTCTCGATGCGGTATCAGAGCGTTTGGGGCGTAAGGGGCGTGCGTATCGCGAGCACTTTGTGCTGAACTACGTGATTGTATATAAGGTGGAAGTTGAAACAGTCTGGTTTCTGCGGTTATTTCATCAGCGCCAATCGTATGGACGATTTGTCCTCGAATGGCGCTGATGATCGGAAAACTAACAGCATCGATAGCCACGCGTGTTAGTTTTTGAGCGCGTTCAAGGGCGCTGGCATGCGGCCGCCGCGGTGGGCGAAGGTGGTGCCGGCGAAGCGGTTCACGGGCATGACCGGGGCGTAGCCCAGAAGGCCGCCGAACTCCAACCGGTCGCCCACCGTCTTGCCGATGGCGGGGATCACGCGCACGGCGGTGGTCTTGTTGTTGATCATGCCGATGGCGCACTCGTCGGCGATGATGCCGCAGATGGCCTCCACGCTCGTGTCGCCGGGGATGGCGATCATGTCCAGGCCCACCGAACACACGCAGGTCATGGCCTCCAGCTTCTCAAGCGAAAGCGCGCCCGCCTCGGCCGCGCGGATCATGCCGGCGTCCTCCGACACGGGGATGAACGCGCCGGACAGGCCGCCCACCGACGACGACGCCATGACGCCGCCCTTCTTCACCGCGTCGTTGAGCAGGGCGAGCGCCGCCGTGGTGCCGGGGCCGCCGCACGTGCCCACGCCGATGGCCTCTAAGATCTCGGCCACCGAGTCGCCTTCGGCCGGCGTTGGAGCCAGCGACAAATCGAGGATGCCCTGCTGCGCGCCCAGGCGGCGCGACGCCTCGCGCGCCATGAGCTCGCCTGCGCGCGTGATCTTAAACGCGGTGGCTTTGATGGCCTCGGCCACGCTTGTGAGGTCGGCGTCTTTGGGCAGGTCGGCCAGCACGGCACGCACCACGCCAGGACCCGACACGCCTACGTTGACGACGGCGTCGGCCTCGCCCGAACCGTGGAACGCGCCGGCCATGAAGGGATTGTCCTCCACGGCGTTGCAGAACACCACCAGCTTGCCCGCGCCGATGCACTGGCGGTCGGCCGTTGCCTCGGCGGTCGCTTTCACGATGCCGGCCATCTTGAGCACGGCGTCCATGTTGATGCCGGCGCGCGTGGAGCCCACGTTCACCGACGAGCACACGTTGTCGGTGACGGAAAGCGCGTGCGGGATGGAGTCCATGAGCTTGATGTCGGCTGCGGACGCCCCCTTGTGCACAAGCGCGCTGAAACCGCCCACGAAGTCGACGCCCACCTCCTTGCCCGCGCGGTCCATGGCCTGGGCCACGGGCGTGAGGTCCGCCGCGTCGGTGGCGGCGCACAGCTCGGCCACGGGCGTGATGGAGATGCGCTTGTTCACAATGGGAATGCCGAACTCGCGCTCCAGCTGCTCGGCCGTGGGCACGAGGCGCTCGGCGGCGCTCGTCATGCGGTCGTATACCTTGCGCGCCATGGCGTCGATGTCGGCGTCCGTGCAGCCGCGCAGGTTAAGGCCCAGCGTGATGGTGCGGATGTCGAGGTGCTGCTTGCTCACCATCGCGAGCGTTTCGGCAATCTCCGCCGGCGTGATCTGCATGATGTGCGTCCTTCTCTCGGAATTCCCTGGAATGCGTGTCGGTTCAGTCTAGCAAACCGCGCGCGTGCGCGACGGCTGACGCGCGCGTTCTTCGGCGATTCTCCGGACGGCGAGGTCCGGAAGCTTCTCGATCGTGCTTTGCGCTTTCGGGGCGCTTCGTTGCGAAGGCGTCCGCGCGCTTCGCGTCTCTGGAGCGACCTTTGCCATCCGTCGGGTGGTCGGAGCGTCGGCGTCCCTTCGCAGCGGGCCGTCGCGCGCTATGTTGGCGTGCCGACCACGGGGAAGTCGCCGCCCAGGCTGTTGACCACCGTGCGGCTGGTGTCGTCGAGCCAGGCGATAGGATCGTCCAGGCCGCCGAGCCATGCGTGGCGCGCGGCCAGATCGGGCGTGTAATCGCCGAGCGCGTACACGCCCCAGGCGCCCTCCTCGCAGTGGTTGACCAAAGGCGTCCAGGCCGCATCCTCCACGCGCACGCCGTTTGCGTCCTTCACGAACGTGCACGACAGCATGCCCTCAAGCTCGTTGAGGGGCGCGGGCGCGTCGTGGTTGCTCAGGAAGTTGCCCAGCGAGTAGGCCACGAGCGTTCGGTTGCCGGACGCGCCCTCCACCCAGGCGAGCGGCCCTATGACGTGCGGGTGCGACCCCAGCACCACATCCACGCCCAAATCGGAAAGCAGCTGGGCGTAGGCAAGCTGGTCTGAGTCGGGTTCGGTTTGGTTCTCGGTGCCCCAATGCATGGCCACCAGCACCACATCGGCCGCCTCCTGCGCGCGGGCGACGTCTGCGCGGATGCGCTCCTCGTCGATGAAGCTCACGGCGTAGGCCGGCAGGTCCGAGCGGTCGAATCCGTTCACGCCGTAGGTGTAGTCCAGCAGGGCGAACGTGATGTCGTTGCGCTCGACCACGGGGATGGCGTCGGCCTCCTCCTGGCTTGAGGCCGTGCCGACGAAGGCGACGGGCTGGGCGTTCCACACGGAGCGCGAATGCTCCACCGCGCCGTAGGTGCCCCAGTCGTAGGAGTGGTTCGAGGCGGATGCCACCAGGTCGAACCCGGCGTCCACCACCGCGTCGGCCATGGCGTCGGTCGTGTTGAACGACGGCCACCCGCGCGGGCCGATGTCGTCGCCTCCCAGATGCGTCTCCTGCTTCACGTAGGCCAGATCGGCCGCCTCGATGTAGGGTTTCACATGGGCGTAGAGCGGGCGGTAGTCGTACTGGCCGTCGCCCGTTTCGCCGGCGCAGGCGTCCGCGTAGGCGCCCAGGACGGCGTCGGGCAGGTTGTCGCCCACGGCAACGAAGGTGACGCGCTGCTCGCCGCCTTCGGCCGGGGTGTTGGGGGCGGCGTCGGACGCGGGGGAGGGGGCCGCCCCGTCGGCGGCGTTCGATGCTGATTCGGCCGGCGCCCGGAGCGCGGAGGCGACCGCTCCAACCGCCACCGCAACGGCCACGATGCCTGCGAGCGCGAGGAGGGCCTTGGGGTTCGCCTTGCCGCCTGGCGCGACGCGGCGCGTGGGCATGCGGGTTGGTTGGTGCGGACGCTGCGGCTGCATGGCGGGTCCCCCTCTCGCGTTACTTCCTGCCGCCTCCCATGATAGCGCGCCCTGCGGCGCCGTCTGCCCGCTCGTCCGCATGCTGCGCATCTCTTCCGTGTGCGGCGCTCGCCGGACGGGAGGCTCTTTCGCCCGGCAAGCGCCGCATGCCGTTTCGCGCGGCGAAGGGGCCGCTCCTCCCGTTCAGCCGGGGGTCGCCCTTTCCCGTCCGATTGGGCGCCCCCTCCCGCCCGGCCGGGCTGCTCCCTCCCGATCGGCCGGGGCTTTGCCCGACGGGCCGGCCCGGCCTCTGTTGATCCCGGTTTAACAGGGGCGCTTCCGCAAGCTGGTCACAAACGGCGCGCTGTGGCACTCCGGAGGGCCAATCCGGCGCGCCGGCGGGCCGCGCGATTTCCGCGACCTGGTGTTTCTCCGGACGCGGAGGGAGCGGAGGGCGGAAAACCAGCCCCGCGCGTGCCACAGGGCGCGGTTTGTGACCAACCTGCGTGCGGCTCCCGCCGAGCCGCCTCCGGCGAGGGCCGTGTCAACGGCGGTCCAGCATAGGGCCTTCCGCTGGACCGCCATCGGCGTGGCCTACGCCGGCCGGATCCCGTGCAGCTCCGCCCCATGCGGCCCCCGCCCGCGCGGCTCATCGCTTCACGTACCAACTGGGCAGTTGCTCAAGCAGCGAGCGTCGTTCGCGGTCCACCAGCTCCACCAGGTCCTTCTGCGTGTGCACGTCCAGCTTGGCGTAGATGTTGCGCAAGTGGGTTTTCGCCGTGGCCTGGGTCACGTACAGCTCGTCGGCCACTGCTTTGGCGTTGCGTCCGGCAGCCAGAAGCGGCAGCACCTCCACCTCGCGCTGCGTGAGGCCGTACTTCTGCCCGAATAGGAAGTAGAAGGCGATTTCCTTGTAAGGGACGGGGTCGTCCTGCGCGTTTTCGGGGCGCTCCTCTTCGGGGGAGGCGGCATGCTGGACGGGAAGGAGCGACGGCACGGCCATGACCAGCACCAGAAGCCCCACGGCCACAGCTAGCGCCACAATGAACAGCAGGTCCTCCACCACCGTTCCGTACAGGGGCTCGGCGGCGTCGGTTACGGCGTGGAACAGCGGGTACCCGGCGCGGAAGCTTGCGAACAACAGGCAGAAGGCGGTCATGCGGGCGCTCACGCGAGGCGCGGCCAAGCAGGCGTAGAACAGCAGGTAGAGCATGACCTTCTGCGACGTGTTGAGTGGCACGAGGTACAGGATGGCAAACGATCCCGTCGTGAACGTGGACAGGTAGATGGAGAGGAGCACGAACACGAGGATGAGGCTTTCGCAGACAAGCACGCCGTTGCGCTTGCCCGGCAGCGGATCGACCAGCGCCAGAATGCCTCCCGCAACGAGCGCCCCCGATGCGGAGGCTATCTGGATGCTTGTGGCCCCCCAGCTGGTTTGGGATGGAAGCCACCCGGCGTGCATCTTGGAGAAGAACACGCCGAAGCAGAACACGGCCACGCCCACGATCATGAGGGCCTTGCGCGTTTGGGCGGGCGTTTTGCCCGAGCGCTCCAAGAGGTCGCTTGCCGACCGGCCGGAGAGGGGCAGCGAGAACCGGTCGGATTTGCGGAACAGCATGAGGAACACGGCCGACATGAACGGGAACAGCGCCGAGGTTCCCTTCGCCACCGAGGGGGTGAGGAGCCCCACAAGGGACTGGAGGCAGAACACAAGCGGCAGCGCCGCGATGAACAGGCAGGCGGCGGCGATGGGGCTTTTGCCGTACAGGTTCTCCACCCAAGCGGCGGCGATGGTCGCGCTGATGGCCGAGAACAGGCCGAGCGTCGCTTTCGCCGCGAAGGGGGCGTCGCCTTCCGTCCCGCCGAGCGCGTAGTAGGCGTACAGGCACAGCGTTCCCGCCGTGGCCACGGCTGTCACCACGGAGGGCTTGCGCAGCACCTTCGTGCGTGCGAACCGGTAGTAGAGCGCCAGGGCGACAAGCGCGAGCACGGCGACGGTGGTCGACAGGGTGGACGACTCGCTTGAAACCTGCTGCACCACGGGGAACCGATGCGCTTCCAGCGAGCACAAGCACAGCGCCAGCCCCACGGCTCCCGGCGCGGCGCCCGGTATGAGCTTGAGCTGCTCGGCCACCGCGGGCGTGCTCCGTTCCCCTTGCGTTCCAGTCGATGCGAAAAGCATGGTCAGGACCCCTTTCCCCTGCGGCTGACGTTTTCCATTATAGAGGCTGCCGCGCTTCGCCGACGCACGTGCGGGGTCGGCGCAGGCGCATCCGAGGATGAAATTCGTACCACCATGCGCGGTATGACGGGTTTCATCCGCAGCGGTCGTTGATTCTCCACCCGCTTCGTCCGTACCTTCCAAAACGTCGGCTCGGAGCAGTCGGCTGCGGCGGGGATCGCGCCCCGATGGCGCAGCCGCTTCGGGAGCGTTTTGACGAGAGAAGGAGAGGAGCAGGATGGGCACACGCATCAACATGTCGCGGCGCGCCTTCGTCAAGCTGACGGGCGCGGCGTGCGCGGCGGCCGCGCTTTCCGCGCAGGTGGCGCCCCGGGCGCTGGCGGAAACGGACGCGCCGCCCGCAGGCGGCGAGGTCAAGCGCATCCGCACGGCGTGCCGCGGTTGCGGCAAGATGGAGTGCGGCGTGTGGGTGACCGTGGAGAACGGCCGCGCCGTGAAGATAGAAGGCGACGACAGCGCCTGGCACTCCAACGGCAACTGCTGCACGAAATCGCAGGCATCCATACAAGCGGCGTACCACCCCGACCGCCTGCGCTACCCCATGAAGCGCACGAACCCCAAGGGCGAGGACGATCCGGGCTGGGTGCGTATCGGCTGGGACGAGGCGTTCCAGACCATCGTGCAGAAGCTTGACGAGACGGTTGACAAGTACAGCGACCTGGGACTGGTGAACTACGGCGGCACCAGCCGCATGTGGGCGAGCGGCCTTGCCATCCGCGACCTGTACCACTGCTGCAACGGCCATTCCGCCGT
The DNA here is from genome assembly GCF_965361815.1 of Rubneribacter sp. Lineage (NCBI taxonomy): Bacteria > Bacillati > Actinomycetota > Coriobacteriia > Eggerthellales > Eggerthellaceae > Rubneribacter > Rubneribacter sp. The sequence continues at coordinate 3,598 of NZ_CBDTNW010000064.1, read as the reverse complement.
GCAGATCTGCAAGGGCCCGCGCCGCATGGTGGGCGCGCTCACCATAGAGAACGGCGCATACTGGATGACGGTGGGCGACTATCCGAAGGTGTACGTGCAGTGGGGCACCGATCAGACGCAGTCGAACTACGATGACAGCTGCCGTACGGCGAACGAGGCCGCGCAGCGTGCCGAGTGCTTCATCAGCATCGACCCGCGCGTGAGCAACTGCGGCCACTCGGCCGACTACCACATTCCGCTGCGTCCCGGCACCGACCAGGCGCTTGCCTTGGGCTGGACGAACATTGTGATGGATCGGGAGCTTTACGACGACTACCTGGTGAAGTACTGGAGCAACGCGCCGTTTTTGGTGTGCGAGGACGTGGAGCCGAGCGGTTGGACGGGCGTCAAGGGCAACGTCACCGACGGCCTGCGCGTGAAGACGTGCCTGCTCAAAGAGTCCGATCTGGTGGAGGGCGGCAACCCGCGGCACTTCATGGTATGGGACAACGCTACGAACGCGCTCACGTACTTCGACGCCGACGAGGACAACGCCGAGCACGGCGGCATGTGGGAGCGCCAGGAGCATTTCGACATCCCCGAGACCGGATGGGAGTTCGAGCGCGGCGGCTGGGTGCCCGACTACCCCGACCTTTCGGCCTACGCCGATCCGGCGCTGTGGTGCGACGAAGGCTTCGACGTCACGCTCAAAGACGGGCGCACGGTGAAATGCAAGACCGTGTGGCAGACCTACTGGGACACGTGCGTGTCCGAATGGACCTTGGACAAGACGGCCGAGGTGTGCGATGTGGACGCCGGGCTTATCGAGGAGGCGTGCCTGGCGTGGGCCACGCGCATCGACTCGCGCGTGGGCAACGGCGGCCTGAACGCGCAGCTGGCGCCCGAGCAGACAGGCAATTCCACGCAGACGTTCCGCGCTATTTACCTGCTGTTCTTCATGACGGGCAACTACGACATCCCCGGCGGCAACCGCGCCTACACGCGTCACAGCTGGAATTCGTCGTTTCCCCTGTACTCGGACAAGAACGCGAAGAACCCCTACAAGGCGTCGATGACCACCATGGAGGCGTCCACGCTGGACACGCGCGCCAAGCTTTTGGGCGTGGACGAGTTTCCGCTCACCAAATGGTGGGACGTGTGGACCGACGCGCGCTGTGCGAACGACGCCATGCGCACGGGCAAGCCGTACCCCATCAAGGCGGGTTGGTGCGCGGCCGGCGACTTCATGAACCAGAGCAACGCCACCGACGCGTTCGAGGCCATCAGCGGCTTGGACTTCTACTTCGTCTACGACCTGTGGCACACGCCCGGCAGCCGTCCGGCCGACATCCTCATGCCGGTCATGCACTGGCTTGAGATTCCCGGTTGGCTGCGCGGCGCGCAGGGCGCGCACGGCGGGCTTGGGGCGAACTGCAACTGCATCGAGCCCATCGGCGACGTGAAGTTCGACAACGACGTGCAGTGCGGCGTGTACAAGGCCAAGGGCGTGCCCGCCTACGATCCGGCGACGGGAGATCCGTGGGACCGCGACGCCACCGTGATGCTGGACGCTAACGTGAAGAAGACGAACCTCACCTACAACGGCAAGAAGGTGGAGACGTGGGCCGAGTTCTACGACGCCTTCCAGGAGCACGGCTGGTGGTGCGCCAAGGAGGTGTATCCCGAGGAGTGGGGCACCTACCGGCGCTTCCTCATGGGGTATCTGCGCAACGGGCGCAGCGCGCAGACGGCTGGCAAGGCCGAGGGCGTTCCCGGGTTCGGGCTGCCCACGATGAAGGCCGAGTTCTGGTCCACCATCATGGAGAGCGTCGTGCCGGAGGAGACGCACGGGTTCACGGCGTTGCCGGCGTACCAAGAGCCGCCGATCTCGCCGGTGAGCACGCCGGAGCGGTTCGAGGAGTACCCCTTCAACATGACCACCGGGCGGCGCATTCCCGTGTACTTCCACAACGAGCATCGGCAGCTGCCGTGGTGCCGCGAGATCTGGCCCGCGCCCCGCACCGAGATCAACCCTCACGACGCCGAGCGTCTGGGCATCAAGCAGGGCGACTGGATCTGGATTGAGAGCCCGCACGGCAAGATACGCCAGGTGGCCGAGTTGTTCCATGGTGTGAAGCCCGGCGTGATCAACTGCGAGCACTCCTGGTGGTTTCCCGAGCTCAACACCGCCACGAAGGGTTTCGACCTGTGCAGCATCAACTGCATCTGCGATCCGCACGCGCAGGACTACCTCAACGGCTCGTCCCAGCTGCGCGCCTACGCGGTGAAGGTGTACAAGGCCACGCCGGAGAACTCGCCGTTCGGCAACCCGGTGCCGTGCGGAACCGACGGCACCGAGATCATCCACGACGCGTCCGACCCGCGCCTGAAGGCGTGGAAGGCCGGCATCGACAAGATCAAGGCCGATCCGTCGCGTGCGGAGGAGTTCGCCGACATCCAGGCCGATTCCAAGAAGTGGGAGGTTTTCGCATCATGACGCAATACGCGATTGTCACCGACCTCGAGCGCTGCGTGGGCTGCATGGCGTGCATGACCGCGTGCAAGATGGTCAACGACGTGCCTATCGGCAACTATTGGAACAAGGTCATGCGCGTGGGACCCAATCCCAAGTACGAAGGAGCCGTGTCTCCCGACGTGGAGATGTACTTTTTGCCGGTGGGCTGCCAGCACTGCGAGAAGCCCGAGTGCGTGGCCGTGTGTCCCACGGGCGCGTCCCACAAGCTGGAGGACGGGACCGTGCAGATCGACAAGTCCAAGTGCATAGGGTGCCAGTTCTGCGCCATGGCCTGCCCCTACGGGGTGCGCTATTTGAACGAGACCGAACGCGTGGTGGAGAAATGCACGCTGTGCGAGCAGCGCGTCGCACAGGGCGAGCTGCCGCAGTGCGTCATCAACTGCGGCGGGCATGCGCGCTGGTTCGGCGACCTCGACCAAGGCATCGAATCGTTCGTTTCTTACGACGAGCCCAGCCCGAACGTGTTCGTGGGGCTTTCCTACGACGAGATGTGCGCCACGCGCGCCACGCTCGGGGAGTTCTGCGAGGAGTTCGACGAGTCGCAGGTGCACGCGCTGCCGAACGTGGGCAACAACCCGGCGTTCCGCTACATCCTGCGCAAGAGCGCCTGGCAGGGAGGGGAGTGACATGGAGCTGCAATGGCCTTTGATCTTGTTCACCACGCTGGTTGCGTGGAGCGCGGGGCTGTTCGGGACGCAGGCGCTGCTGGCTGCCGGCGGGCATGCCAAGAAGTCGCAGACGCCGGCGTGGGTGGCAAGTGCTGTGCTTCTGGCCGCGGGCGGCATCGCGGTGTTCTCCCACCTGGAGCACTGGGAGCGCATCTTCAACGGCTTCGGGCACCTGACCTCCGGCATCACGCAGGAGCTGATCGCCGTCGTGGTCCTGGCCGTGGTGGCCGTCGCGTACCTGATAGTGATGCGCCGAAGCGACGACGGCGCCACCGTCCCGAAGTGGCTGTGCTGGGCGTCGGTCGCCGTGTGCGCCGTCCTGGTGGCCGTCATGGCCCACAGCTACACCATGGCCGCCCGCCCCGCGTGGGACAGCGTCCTTTGGATCCTCTACGTCCTCGGCAACGCGTGCGCG